>CAMBID010000001.1 GCA_945867445.1 uncultured Clostridia bacterium
TGTACATGATGCCCATGGGCTCGATGTGGACCAGGGGGCCCATCTCGCAGAAGCCATGGCAGCCGCTCATCTTCACGTGGAGGCTCTTCTCCTCGTCCGTGTGGTGCTTGAGGCCGATGTAGACCGGCAGGCCCCGGCTCTCGCACTCGGTCTTCAGGTTCTCATAGATCTTCATGGCGCCGCCGGCGATGCAGCCGGTACCGGCGCAGATCAGAACGGACACGGCCTCCCGGCTCCGCTCCAGGGACTCCCGGGCGCCGGCCTGGTAGGCGTGGAACATTTCGCGTGTCAGCGTACTCATGCCTGCGCCTCCTTCCTCCGGATCTCCTCCAGCAGCTTCAGGGCCGCCTCGGGGCTCATCTGGGGATGGACCTCTCCGTCCACGGTCATGACAGGGGCGAGGCCGCAGGCGCCCAGACATGCCACCGTCTCCAGGGTGAACATGCCGTCATCCGCTGTCTTGCGCTTCCCCTTCAGGCCCAGGTACTCATGGATGGCATCGTAGATGGGCTGGGATTTCCGGACGTGGCACGCCGTGCCGGCGCAGACCTTGATAATGTGCTTTCCCTTGGCCTCCAGGGAGAAGTTCTCATAGAATGTGGCCACACTGTATACATGGGCCGGGCTGACGTGCAGCATCTCCGCCACCGTCACCAACGCCCCCTCGCTGAGGTACTTGTACTCGTTCTGGATCTCCTGCAGGATCGCAATGAGCTCCGACTGCCTGCAGCCGTGCTGGGAAACGACCTCCCGCACATAGGCCAGCTGCTCTTCCATCCGTGGTAGTCCTCCGTTCTCTGATTTTTTCCTGTTCCGCTGCCGCCGGGAAGGGCCTTCGATGGTAATCTGACTTTTCCGACGTAGTATGACAACGTGCAGCATCTTCATTATAAGGGAGGTACCCACCAGTTGCAAGGGAAAATGTTGTTTTTTTAACATTCTCCGAAATCGCCAATTTTTTGACGATTGCCTGCATATAATTAGTGAAAACAGAGGGCACGCATCGCATGCCCTCCGTTTCATTGCTGTATTCGGTTTCCCTCTCCTACCAATCGTGGCGGTAAAGGCGGGAGGGAGCGCTCTCCCCCTCCCCCAGGGCGGGGCAGAAGTACTCCCAGCCGCAGCGCTCGTAGAAACGGTCGTGATCCGTCAGGAGGTAGAGGGTGTCGATGCCCCGGGCGTGGAAGTCCCGGCAGACGAAGGCCAGGAGCTGCCCGGCGATGCCCTGGCGGCGGTGCTCCGGCCCCACGAAAACGGCGCAGACATTGGGACGGAGGTCCGGGCGGTCATGGAAGTCGTTCTCGATGACGCCGCAGCCTCCTACGATGGTCTCCCCCTCCCGGGCGAGATACCACTCCGGTACGGGGGCGGCGGCTTGCAGGGCCGCCTGCATGCTCTCCTCATAGGCGGAGAGAGGGATGCCCCATTTCCCGTGAAACCAAGCGGCAGCCCGGGGCAGAAGCTCCGGGTGCTGAGAGATGCGTAAAATCTCCATGGGCAGTTCCTTTCTGATGGAGGTCAGCGGGTGGGACGGGCGGAGATGCGGAGGCTGACGCCGGCGTAGTCCTGGGCCGGCTCGCCGTTCACCAGGATCCGGACCTCCTGAACGGAGTCCAGGGAGGAGAGGGAATCCTGGAGGGCCCGGAGGGCCAGGTCGGCCTCCTGGGAGTCCGCATCCTCCGGGACCGCGGAGGAGAGAAGGTTGACGTAGCAAACGCCGTCATCCAGCCAGACAGACTGGATGCTGAACCAATCCGGCAGGGCGGAGCGCCAGTCCTTGTTCCAAGATCCCTGACGCAGGGCGCGGACCAGGGCCTCGGCCTGGGTGTCACCCTCGTAGAGGTCCAGGGTCCGGGGCACGGCGGTGAGTCCCCCCTCCGGGTCGATGGCATAGAGGAGGACTTCCACCGTGGCCACCACGTCCTCCGTGCTGGAGAGCAGCACGTCCCGGGGGCGGAAGCGCTGGCTGTCCCGGTAGCTGAGCTCCTGGCCTCGGACCAGGATGGAGACGGAGCGGACGGCGGAAAGCTGGGTCAAGGTCAGGGTAATGCAGTAATCCGCCAGGGTCAGGCTGATGCCGGAGAGGTTCCGGTAGGCGGTGCTGAGATCCACCATGGCATGGGAGCCCCGAAGCTCCACCTTCAGAAGGCGGGTGCCCTCCGGAAAGGGACTCATAAGGCTGGGATCCGAGGGGCCCGCCAGCAGGGCGTTCATCAGGCTCTCCACCTGGGTCTGGAGGGTGTCAGCACTCTCTTTGGGCAGGGCGGAGCTCTCCGTCCCCAGGGCGTCGCCCCCTGCGGCCTGCTCCAGGTCCCGGACCAGATAGTAGAGCTGGCAGTTCTTCTCCTCCTGGGCGGTGATGGCGGCGGCCGCGGCGCAGCCGGAAAGGGTCAGCGTCAGGGCCAGCAGCAGGCAGAGGATGCTTCTTCTCATGGTTCCCCCTCCTTCGCCTGGGGCCAGCGGACGGTGAACACCGCGCCGCCGCCGGGCCGATTGGCGGCGGAAATACTGCCGCCCCGCTTCTCCAGGGTATCCCGGACGATGGAAAGCCCCAGACCCGTGCCCCCGGCGGCCCGGGAGCGGGCCTTGTCCACCCGGTAGAAGCGCTGGAAGATCTTCGTCAGCTCCTCCTCCGGGATGCCTACGCCCTCATCCGCCACGGTGAGAAGGACTTCTTCCCCCTGTCGCTTCAGGCATAGCTCCACCCGGCCGCCGTCCCGGTTATACTTGACGGCGTTGTCCACCAGGTTATAGATGATCTGGCGGGTCTCATCCTTGCTTCCCAGGATGTGGCAGCCCTCCTCCGCCTGGTAGGTGAGGGTGATGCCCCGCTCCTCGGCAATGAGCTCCATCATCCGGAGGACCTGCTCCAGGATGGGCAGAGGGTCTACCACGGCGGCAGAAGGCAAGGCGTCCCCATCCAGCCGGGTGAGCTGCAGGAGATCCTCCGTGATGCGGCTGAGGCGGTTGGCCTCCTGGCCGATGTCCGCCACAAACTCCCGGGTGGTGGCGGGGTCGATGTCATCCGTCTGGAGGATGGAGTCCGTCAGGAGGCGAATAGCGGCCAGGGGGGTCTTCAACTCGTGGGAGGCGTCCGAAACGAAGCGGCGGCGGGCCTCCTCCGTGGTCTGAAGGCGGTCCGTGAGGCTGTTGAATTCCTGGGCGATCTGGGCCAGCTCATCCCGGCCCTCCACCGCCGCCCGGTGGGAGTAGGCCCCCTCCCGGACGGAGCGGATGGCCTCCAGCAGCTCCCGGATCTGCCGGGTCAACACCCGGGAGAGGACGGCAGAGAGGGCCAGCACCACGCAGGCCACGATTCCGCTCATCCGCAGAAGGTTCCTCTGGAAGCCCGCCAGGAGCTCCGCCTGCTCGGTATCGTACTCATAGGCGTAGACCGCGCCGATGATCTGGTTGCGGTACATGACGGGGGTGGCGGCTCCCGTGCGGAAGGCCCCGTTCTCATAGCGGCTGACGGCGCTGTCGTAACCCCGGAGGGCCTGGACCACCTCCGTATAGAAGACATACTGACCCTGGGCGGAGCCGGTCTCCCGGGTATCGTAGAGGATGCGGCCACAGTCGTCCGTCACCAGGATGCGGGAGAGGCCCGCCTCCTCCGCCGTCAGCATAACGCTGCCCACATTCTCCTCCGTGAGTCGTTCCAGCGGGCTCAGGGAGGTGGCGATGACGGAGACGCTGCTTTGCATGTTGGCTGCCTTGGAGTGGAAGACCAGGTCCTGGGAGACCAGGACGGGATAGGTATTCAGCAGCACCAGCACCGCCGCGATGATGAGGATGTAGCTGAGGCCGAACTTGCCCTGCAGGCTGCTCCGGCGTTCCATTCTATCCTTTGAAATAGTAGCCCACTCCCCACTTGGTCAGAATGTACTCCGGCTCCGCCGGGTTGCGCTCCAGCTTCTCCCGCAGGCGGCGGATGTGAACGTCCACCGTCCGGTAATCCCCGGCGTAGGAGTAGCCCCAGACCACGTTCATCAGGTTCTCCCGGCTGTAGATCCGCCGGGGATTGCGCATCAAAAGCTCAATGAGGTCATACTCTTTCGCCGTGAGCTCCACAGGCTTGCCGTCCAGGCTGGCGCTGCGCTCCTCGGTATTGAGGTTGATGCCGCCGGCGGAGAGGATCTTCCCCGCCGTGCGCTGGGCGCCCGCCGCCCGGCGCAGCAGGGCCCGGACCCGGGCCTTCAGCTCCAGGATGTTGAAGGGCTTCGTCAGGTAGTCATCCGCCCCGGACTCGAAACCCATCAGCTTATCGGCGTCCTCGCTCTTGGCCGTCAGCATGATGATGGGCACGTTGGAGAACTCCCGGATGCGCGTGCAAGCCTCCAGCCCGTCCAGCTCCGGCATCATCACATCCAGGATGATGAGGTCGAAGCGGCCGTTGCGGGCCAGCTCCACGGCGGCGGCGCCGTCGTAGGCGCAGTCTACCTCGTAGCCCTCGTTCTCCAGATTGAACTTCATGCCCTTCACCAGGAGCTTCTCGTCATCCACCACCAGGATCCGCATGGGACTCCCCCTTTCCGGCGCTCTCCGCCGCGCTGTTGTCCCCGGCCGGGGCCGGGTCATTTTCCGTTTCGTTTTCCCCCACTGTGACCTCCGGACGGAGGGCTTCCAGCTTCTTCTCTCCGATGCCGGGGACGTTGAGGAGCTCCTCCGTGGTCTGGAAGGGGCCGTTTTCCTCCCGGTAGCGGAGGATCCGCTCCGCCAGCACCTCGCCGATGCCGGGGAGCCGGGCCAGTTCCTCCGCTGTGGCGGTGTTCAGGTCACAGGGGCCCGGCAGCTCATAGTGGAAGTCCTCCCCCGCCTCCGTCGTCACCCGGAAGCCGCTCTCCGGCAGGGAGCCGGCCTCCCGGGCCTGGAGGAAGGCAGCCAACAGAAAAAAGGCGGCGGCGATGGCCAGGAGGCATTGATCCGTTTTCCCAGTCTTTCCCCTCATGTCAGCAGTTGAACTCCCTTGAAAACTTTGATATACTGTCAGTATCGGTCGATTTTTTGGGGACCGCGGGGCGTGTCTGCCCCCTTTCCTCTTACTATACCACAGATCGGGAGAGATGGATATGAGATTCCGACGCTTTTTTTCCGCTTTTTTCTGCGCGGTGCTGCTTCTGACCCTCTGCCCCCTGGCCGGAGCGGCGGAGGAGAAGGCGCTGCCCACCCTGGATATCAAAGCCAAGGCCGCGCTGCTGGTGGATCAGAATACCGGTAAGATCGTCTACGGCAAGAATGAGCACGAGGAGCTCTACCCCGCGAGCCTCACCAAGATCATGACGGCGCTGCTGGTGCTCCGGGCGGTGGACGAGGGGAAACTCAGCATGGATCAGAGCATCTCCGCCAGCGAGTCCGCTTTCGAAACTCTCCCAGACGACAGCTCCTCCGCCAACATCAAGGCTGGAGAGGTACTGACGGTACGCCAGCTTCTGGAGTGTCTTCTCATCGTCTCCGCCAACGAGGCAGGCACCATCCTGGCGGAGGCGGTCTCCGGCTCTGTCAGTGCCTTCGTGGAGGAGATGAACGCTGAGGCAGCGGTCCTGGGCTGTGAGAACACCCACTTCGTAAATCCCACCGGGCTCCACGACCCCCAGCACTATACCTCTGCCTGGGATCTCTGGCTCATCACCCAGGAAGCCCTGAAGCATGAGGACTTCCTGGCTATCTGCGATACCATCAAGTCCATCATTCCCGCTACAAACCTCTCCCCGGAGCGGACGCTGCGCACCACCAACTACCTGCTGGACACCTGGCGGGCCCTGGGCTACCGCTACCGCAATGCCCACGGCATCAAGACCGGCTCCACCTCGGACGCCGGGTACTGCCTGGTCTCCAGCGCGGAGAAGGGGGAGCTGCACCTGCTCAGCGTGGTGCTGGGCTGCGAGCGGGTGGTGGACGACAGCGGCAAGGCCGACGTGCAGAGCTTCTCCGAGACGAAGCGGATGTTTGAGTGGGGGTTTGAGAGCTTCTCCTACAAAACCGTCCAGTCCGTCAATGACATGCTGGCGTCCATTCCCGTGACCTTGTCCCAGGAAACCAACAGCGTAGTGCTGCATCCGGCGGAAGACGTGGTGGTGCTGCTGCCCAACGTTCTCTCCTCCGACGATCTCAAGCGGGTCATCCGCTTTGCGAAGGAATCCGTGGAGGCGCCTGTCCAGGCCGGAGAACCGCTGGCAGAGGCCGTCCTCAGCTACGGGGATACGGTGTACGCCACCATCCCTCTTGTGGCCTTGAGCGATATCGAGGCCTCCCGCTCCCTGGTACTACTGGCCCGCGTGAAGGCGGTGCTGGCGAAGCCCATCGTGAAGATCGCGGTGATCCTGGTGGTGGGGCTTCTGCTGGCGCTCCTCCTCTGGAAGCTCACCATCGGCCGCCGGCGCTACCGCTACGGCAGGAACGTCCGCCGCAGCCGGAACTACAAGGGACGGAAACGGGGGTTCTGAGGGATTCTCAGCGAAAAACAACGCATCAAAGAGCTCTTAGCCGGAGGCTTTGATTTTTGCAGGGCGGGCAGCGGCCTGCCGCCGCCCGCCCCTACAACAAGACAGGCCTTTTATCAGGTTTTCGTGTGAGCGCCGGACCAATGGAAAAACATACCCCGCCGCGGCATTTTTGCCGCGGCGGGGTTTTGATGCAATTGAAAGGAGCTTGCCTATGCCGGATTATCCGTTGCTTTATCGCTTCCTCTTCCACTCTACCTCCGACGCGCTGGCCTGTCTGGAGGCAGAGGGGGCGGCAGTCTTCCAGGACATCCTGATCCACGCCCAGGTGGGGGCGGAGGAACGGTATCTGGGGGAAGGGGAATGAAAATCAGCGCCCGGAAGTAAAATTTCGGGCGCTGATTTTCATTCTGAGGAATTATTTTTGCCCATAATAGGCATTCGGGCCGTGCTTGCGGAAGTAGTGCTTGTCCTGGAGATACGCGGGGGCGGGGACAGCGCTGGGGGCGAAACGCTCCGTAACGCAGGCCATGCGGGCGCACTCCTCCAGCACCAGGGCGTTCTCCACCGCCTTGGCGCAGGTCTTGCCCCAGGTGAAGGGGCCGTGCTTGCAGACCAGGACGGCAGGGACGGCCATGGGGTCGATGCCCCGGCTGCGGAAGGTCTCCACGATGACCTTGCCGGTATTGCCCTCGTAGTCCCCGGCAATCTCCGCTTCCGTCAGGTGCCGGGTGCAGGGAACGGGGCCGTAGAAGTAGTCCGCATGGGTAGTACCGTAGCAGGGCAGGTCCCGTTCCGCCTGGGCCAGGGACGCAGCGAAGCGGGAGTGGGTGTGGACCACGCCGCCCACCTCCGGGAAGCTGCGGTAGATCTCAAGATGCGTGGCAAGATCCGAGGAGGGCCGCAGATCCCCCTCCACGATGTTGCCCAGGAGGTCCGTCACCACCATCTGCTCCGGCGTCATGGAGGCGTACTCCACCCCGGAGGGCTTGATGATGATATGCTCTCCGTCCGGCGTCCGGGCGGAGACATTGCCCCAGGTCAGTACCACAAGACCGTACTCCGCTAAGCGCTTGTTCTCCCGGCAGACCTCCTGCTTCAGCTCCTCCCACATACTGTACTCCCCTCCCCCGCCAGCATGGCGGGTAATCGTTTTTTCACCGGTAGGATACCCCATTTTGAGGCGTTCTGTCAAGGGGCTTACCGAGTGGAAAAGAGCCCCGGCCGACGGCCGGGGCTCTTCGTTGCTTTTCAGCGCGCCTTCAGGCGTTTTGATCAGCCCTGAACGTCAGCCATCAGGCTGTTCCAGTGCTCCAGGATGGCGTCCTTATTGGCGGTGAGATACTCAACGTCACGGTCGACCCAGGTGATCTCGCTGGAGGGCTTCAGCCAAGCGCCCTCGGGGGCGGTGTAGCCGGAGTTGGTGTAACGCAGGGTGCCTTCCTGAGCGGCAGCCAGAGCGGTCTGTCCCTCGGCGGAGCAGATAAAGTCGATCATGGCCTTGGCGTTCTCCTGGTTGGGGCCGTTCTTCACAAGGCCGCAGCCGAAGACGGAGGCGGAGGTGCCGTTGGAGGGATAGCGGACCTCGATATTGGTGGCACCGTCCTTCACCAGGGTGATGGCGCCGTCCTCATAGGTGAGGCCGACAACATACTCGCCCTGCTGGACACTCTTGAAGCAGGCGGAGGAGGAACCGGCGATGACCAGGTTCTTCATGAGGCCCTCGATGTAGGTCCAAGCCTCGTCAGAGTCGTTGCCATAGACAGACATGATGTTGCAGAGGTTGTTCCATGCGGCGGAGGAGCTGTTGGGGTCAGAGAAGATGATCTTGCCTTCCAGCTTGGGATCCAGCAGATCCTCGTAGGACTGGATGTTCAGGCCCAGCTCGGCTTCCAGCTCCGTGTTGACGCAGAAAGCGACGGTGGACAGGTGATCCATAGAGTACAGGCCGTTGGGGGAAGTCCAGCCGGCACCGTTCTCAGAGTCATGGACGGAAACCCAAGCCTCAAAGACGTCGGCGTTCTTCATGCCGTCGGAGTCGGCCATGCCGCCCCAGACCAGATCGCCCACGGGGTTCTCCTTCTCACCCTGCAGACGGGTGACCAGCTCGCCGGCGGAGCCGTTGACGACTTCCACGTTGATGTCGGGATAGACCTCAGCGAAGCAGTCCAGCAGGGCGTTGATGTCGTTCTCGGTCATGGTGCAGTAGAGTACCAGATCACCGGAGAGGGCGGCGGGCTCACTGCCGGAGGCGGAACCAGAGCCGCTGGCAGCGGGGGTGTTTTCCTTGCCGCAGGCGGCCAGAGACAGGGCCATGACCAGGGCAAGAACCAGAGCAAAAATCTTCTTTTTCATCTGTTTTCTCCTTTTGAAAATATATTTCTTATAAGTTTCTCCAGTCGCCCGGGGAAGCTGATAAGCACATGAGGAATCAGAGGTTCACATCCTCGGACTTGCTGACCACAAGGTAGATGATAAGGCTCACCATGGTGACTACGGTCAGGATGGCGGCAAAGGCGGCGGCCAGGCCGTAATTTCCGCGGGAGATGGCCACATAGGTGGACATGGTCAGGGTGATGCTCTTGTTGTTATATAGGATGATAGAGGAGCTCAGCTCGGTGACGATGGCCACCCAGCTCAAAATGGCGCCGGAGAGGATACCGTTGGCCATCATGGGCACGGTGATGCGGGTGAAGGTCTTGAGCTTGCTGGCGCCAAGGGAGATGGCCGCCTCCTCGATGCTCAGGGAGATCTGCATCAGGGTCGCCGTTGCCGAACGGATGGTGTATGGCAGACGGCGGATAACCATGGAGATGATCATGATGGCCAGAGTGCCCGTCAAGGCGAAGGGCTTCTTGCCGAAGGCGATGAGCAGGGCCAGGCCGATGACCGCGCCGGGCATGATGTAAGGCAGCATGGAGAGGGTGTCGATGGCGTTGTTCAGCACGCTGCCGCGCCGCACCACCAGATAGGCGATGAGGACAGCGATGACGATGATGACGAGAAGCGCGATGATGCCGATGATGGTGGTATTCCTGATGCTGCGGGCCAGGAGCTTCTTCACGGCCAGCTGGTAGTTGCCCAGAGAGAAGCCCTCCTTGAAGACCGCGCCGGAGCAGTTGCGGAAGCTGAGGTAGATGATGTAGAGCTGGGGCAAGAAGGCAATGGCCACCAGGATGTAGCAGTAGGCGTGCATCAGGAAGCCGGAGAGGCCCTTAGCCTCCTTCTTCTCCACTGGGTGCAGGGCGTTCATGGAGAATTTGAAGCGGCTGGTGGCCCACTTCTGCAGGAAGAAGACCAGCGCCGTGACGAGGATAGCGATGACGGCCAGGGCCGCGGCAAAGTTGTAGTTGGTGCCGTTTTCGCCCAGATACTGGTTGTAGATCAGAACAGGGAATGTCTGGTAGCCCTCGCCCAGCAACATGGGAGTGCCGAAGTCGGCGAAGGCCTGCATGAAGACCATCAGGGCCGCGGCCAGGATAGTGGGCATGGAGAGGGCCAGCACCACCCGGAAGAGCCGCCGCACACCGGTGCAGCCCATGTTGGCGGAGGCCTCCATGAGGGTGTTGTCGATATTCTTGAAGGCGCCGTTCATGTAGATGAAGACCAGGGGGAAGAACTTCAGGGACTGAACCAGGAGGATGCCCTTGAAGCCATAGATGCTGCCCACGCTGATGTGGAGCACGCCCTCCAGAAACTTCGTGATGACGCCGCTGCGGCCCAGCAGCATGATCCAGGAGTAGGCCCCGATGAAGGGCGCCGACATGGAGCAGAGGATGCTGAGAACGAAGAGGACCTTGGCGCCGCGGATGCGGTAGAAGGAATAGAAGTATGCGATGGGGATGCCCAGGACCAGCGCGATGAGGGTCACGCTGAGCGTAACCTTCACGCTGTTGACGATAGTGCCGGTATAGTAGCTCTTGGAAAAGAACTTGACGAACTCCTGCAGGGTGAACTCACCTTCCGGCGTGACCACGGACTGCTTCAGCAGTCCGAACATCGGGTAGACCAGGAAGAGGAGGAAGGTGCCCAGCAGCAGGACGGAGATCAGCGTCCAGATCTCAAATTTCTTTGCTTTCATGTTCCGCCCTCCGGACTCAGCCCACGCAGTCGTTGCGGACGCCGGTCATAATGTTGCGGCTGCCGTCGGCGGTGAAGGCGTTGACCTTTTCGGTGTTCAGCGTCAGGCGGATCTGGGTGCCCGGCTCAATGATGCTGTCAATGGAGGACTCCTGGATGATCTCCACCTCCTCGCCGGACTCCAGGTGGACGAAGTAGTGGGTCATGAGGCCCAGGAAGACGCAGTCATCCACAGTGGCGGCGATGCCGGGGGCGTTGGCATCCCGGTTGAGAAGGAACTCCTCCGGCCGGACGGAGAGAATGATGTCCTGATCCTTCTGCTGCTCACTCTCCACATTGTGCAGGGCTACGGTGTAGCCGCTGGAAGTGTGGAGAACGGGCTTGCCGTCCTCCATCTTCAGCTTGCCGTTCATGACGTTGGAGCGGCCGATGAAGGTGGAGACGAAGAGGTTGGCGGGACGCTGGTAGATGTTCTTCGGGGTTCCGATGTGCTGGATAACGCCGGCGTTCATGACGGCGATCCGGTCGGAGATGGCCATGGCCTCCTCCTGGTCATGGGTGACGTAGACGGTGGTGATGCCAACAGAGTGCTGGATGTTCTTGATGACGGTGCGCATCTCAACCCGGAGCTTGGCGTCCAGGTTGGAGAGAGGCTCGTCGAAGAGCAACACGTCCGGCTGGATGCACAGAGCGCGGGCCAGGGCCACGCGTTGCTGCTGGCCGCCGGAGAGACGCTCCGGCAGGCGGTCGGCGTACTGGTCGATCTGCATCAGCTTCATGAACTTGTCAGTCTGCTCTGCGACCTGGGCTTTGGGCAGCTTCTTGTTCTTGAGGCCGAACTCCACGTTCTTCCGCACGGTGAGGTGGGGGAAGATGGCGTAATTCTGGAAGACCATGCCGATGTTGCGCTTGGCGGGATCCAGGTCATTGATGCGCTTGTCGTTGAAATAGAAGTCGCCGCCCTCAATGCTGTTGAAGCCCGCGATCATGCGCAGCAGGGTGGTCTTGCCGCAGCCGCTGGGGCCCAGCAGGGTAAAGAACTCGCCCTGCTTGATCTCCGCGTTCAGGTCCGGAATGATCACGTTGTCGCCATATTTCTTCAGGGCATGCTTAATGGAAATCGTAACACTCACTTTGCTTGTCTCCTCTCCCGGTGTCTCCCGCCCCGGCCGGAACGTTACATTTTTCACGAGAAATTATTCCCCTCTTGTACCGGCCTTGTGACATCTTTACAATATATAACTCAATATAGTCTCTTTGCCCCGGTCTTGTCAACACTTTGCGTGCAAAACGATAATCGCTCACAAACGCTCACAGGGTCCGGGAAAGGCGGCGGAGGGGGAGGCCCCCTCCGCCGCATCTGGTCGTTCAGATGTTGGGGAGCCGGAAACCTGCCTCAGATCTGCTGATAGCGATAGAGGAAGGCCACGAGCTGCGCACGGTTCACAGCGGTGCCGGGCTGGAAGCTGGTTTCGGTGACGCCCTTGGTGACGCCGCTCTCCACCGCCCAGAGGACGGCCTTCTCGCAGTAGGAGCCTGCCGCCACATCGGTGAAGGGCATGGCATTCTCCACCTCGGAAGTCCCGGCCATGCGCCACAGGAAGGTCACGGCCTCGCCGCGCTTCACGGCGGCGTTGGGCTGGAAGCTGGTCTCAGTGACGCCCTTGGTGATGCCGTTCTCCACCGCCCAGAGGACGGCCTTCTCACAGTAGGAGCCTGCCGCCACATCGGTGAAGGGCATCTCCGTGGTCTTGGGCTCGGGAGAACCCGCCATGCGCCACAGGAAGGTCACGACCTGGCCCCGGGTGCAGATGCCGTTGGGATCAAAGGCGGTCTCCGTCTTGCCGGTAGTGATGCCCTTTTCCACCGCCCAGGCGATGGCATCCCGGAAGATGGAGTCCTCCGCCACGTCCGTGAAGGGGAACTCCGGCTCGCTGGGAGTGGGCGTCGGGGTCGGGGTGGGAGTCGGGGTGCTGTTCTCCTTCAGGCCGGCTACAGCAGCGTCCAGCGCCGCCTTGGCGGCGTCCACCTGGGCCTGGGTAGCCTGGAAGTCATTGAGAACCGCCTTGGCATCCGCCAGAGCCTCGCCCATTGCATTCCAGGTTTCATCTGTGTAGTTGCCTTGTGTCATAGCCTCTGCTTTCTCCACTGCGGTGCGCAGCGCAGTTTTGTCGGTGAGGCTGTTCAGGGCCAGCAGCAGTCCATCGGAGGCCTCGATAACCTCCTGGGCGGTGGCGTCCTGCTTGGTCAGCACTGCCTTGGCTGCAGTCAGAGCATCCGCAAGGGTGGCCTCGCCCAGGGCCTCCGCCCTGGTCACAAGGCAGGTAAGGCCGGTGGTATCCACGGGCAGGGTGATGCCGGTGCGGCCAGCGTCGTAGATGGCCTTGACCTGCTCCGCCGTCAGGGTAGCGTTATACAGTAGGACCTCATCCAGGTTTCCGTAGAAGTTGGTCTGATAGGTCTGAGACTTGTTGCTGCCGGGAGTCACATATCCAATGTTCACAGGGCCGCCCAGAACCAGGGAATCCGCACTCTTGAGGTTATCGGCCAATGCCGCGCCGGAGGCAGTGAGCTGTCCGTCCAGGTAGACGTAGGCCTTCTCGCCGTCATAGCTGACGGTCATCTGGTGCCAGTCGCCGTTGACGGTGATCCCAGTGCCCTCGACCACGTTGTTATTCCAGCCACGGCTGGCGGCGGAGAGAGTCTGGGCAGAGACTTTCACCGACTGGTCATTGCCCTGCCGCTCACCGCCGGAGGAACGGAACTGCGCCGCCAGTGCGGGCTGAGCATCCTCGCCGTAGAGGCCCACGAGGTTGGTGATATTGCCCACGATGCGGGGGGACTTGAACCAGAAGCTGATGGTGGCCTTATCCGCAAAGGCCTTGTCCAGGAGGTCGGAATCCGCCAACTGGACACGCTGAACCACGGTCTCGGCATAGCCGTCAAAGAAGAAGCCCTGGCCGTCCTGCGCTGTGACGCCGTTGATGACCTGGGCGTCCAGGCCGTTGCCGGAGGCATCAGCGGTCTTGCCGTCCGCGATGGCATCCATCTTGTAGTAAGCCACGGGATAACCGTAGGCGGAGTTCAGCACGTTGACCTTGACCACCTCGCCGTTGATGGTAATGGTGAGTGCACCGGGCTGGCGGGTCATCAGGAAGTCAGAGGAGAGGACCACGTCCTTCCCGTCCACGCGGTAGCAGCCCTCTGTGACGCCGGAAACGGCAGTAACGTCGGCTGTGCAGGAGATAGTGAGGTCGGCGGGGGCTGCCTTGTCAAAAACGTAGGCAGTCTCGCGCTCCGCCACAGAGTTCTGGGGCACCACATACTCCTTGTCGGAAGTGGTAGGCTGATGCTGCAGCAGGTAGGCAGCCTGCTTGGCGGTGACGGCGGTGTCATAGATCTGGACATCGTCGATCCAGCCGGAGAAGCGGCCGCGGATGTTGGTATCGGACCAGCACTTGAAGGGAGCGCCGCCGATCTCAAAATCGGTCATGCCGGTGAGGACGGTATCTTTGTTCTCGGGATACAGGGCTCGCTCCTGCTTGACCTCGATGCCATCGATGTAGAAGCGGCGGTAGAGGGAGGTGCCGCCGGCAAGCCCGGTGGTAGGATCCGTCGTGTTGAGGTCAACGGTCATGACGATGTGGTGCCAGTCGTTGGCGCTGCTGGCTCCGCTGCTGGTGGCGGAACGGATGTCCACCGGCCAGTCCATCTTGTTGTCAAAGTTATTCATGCACATGGTCAGGCCACCGCGGTCCTCCGTGACCAGCATGAAGCGGCCGGGACCCTGGGACCAGTCATTGCTGCTGTAGATGCCCAGGATGGGTGCCCAGTTGGAGGTGAAGTTATCCGAGCCGTTGTACTGGGGCTTATACCAGTAGGAAATGGTGATCTCGCCGGTCTTGTTGACCATCTCCTGCAGGGCGGCCACGCCATTCTCGCTCATCCATGCGCGGGAGTAATCCAGTGCGTCGGCCCGGCCGTCAAAGTACAGGGAGCCGCCCATCTTGCCGTCCACGCCCTCGCCCACGGCCACGTTGGCACAGTAGCCACCGTAGGTCTCGGCGTTCACAGCGTTGGTGATCTTGCCGTCCTCGGTGAGGTCGGCGGCGTCCATGGTCCACTGCATCACGGGCTTGGCGGTCAGCTCCTCCTCCGCCAGCCACTTGAGCTGCTTGAAGGAGACGCCCTTGCTGTTGACGGTGCGCTTATAGAGGCCGGTAGTATAGGCACCGTTGGCAACGTAGAAGTAATCCACGCTGTCATCCTGGGGATCGCCGCCGATCCAGGCGATGCCGGTGGTGGCGGACGCGGGATGACTGGTGGAGCAGATGGGCTGGTCGGCCTTCTTCACGCCGGTGCTGCCCCACTCCGCTTCGCCCACGGTCTCGGCGCTGTGGCTCTGGGGATCACCGCAGATGCACTTGAGGACCGCCACATCGCCCTTGAGGAACTCATCCTCTTCAATAGTGCCGTTGCCGTTGGTGTCGGTGGCGTAAGCCTCGGCCACCCACTTGCAGAAGTAACGGTCAGCCTTGGCCTGGAGGGTGTTATTCTGACCCAGCTCCAGGGTCTTATACTCCGGCGTCTTGCTGCCGTCCACCACATACATGGTGCCGCCGAAGCCGTCGGTATTGCCGTAGGTATAGAGCACGATGTCGCCGGTATCCCACTCGTACTCAATGTTCTGCGCGCCGTACTGGGTGTTGCCGGTGTAGACATAGAGGGTCCTGGCGGCTGTCAGGGCCTCGCCCTCACCGATTTCCCGCGCCAGGCCGCGCTTGCCGTTGAAGGGGGTGTTCCAGGTGTTGTCCTCCTCCTGCCAGAGGTCAGAGAGCTTATAGAACTGCAGGACATTGTACATATTGTCATAGCGGTTTTCAAACTTGCCGCCGCCGTACACGCCGTAAGCCGCGATCAGGTAGATTTCATCGTCCCCGCCGCCAGGCCACTTGCCCATGGTCACGCCGTCAATGCCGGAGCAGGCGAAGCGGTGGCCGTTATTCTCCTCGTTGGTGGCGTCACCGTAGGCGTCCTGACCGATGAAGACCTCGGTATCCAGGGAGTCCCGGAAGTCCATGGTAGGCTCGGAGAGCAGCACGCCGGTGACAACCTTCTGGTCCGCCGGCATATTGTTAACATCCATGCCGACTTCCGTCATCTCGTTGGCGTCAAAAATGGCCAGGAAGAACTTCTTGCCGGGAGACTTGTACTCCAGAGAGCCGTAGATATGACCATCGTAGTAGTCGATGCAGCCCAGGTGGGCACCGCCCTCCACACCGAAGGAGCCGGGCCCGAAGTTTACCACGGAAGCCACCAGCTTACCGGTCTTGATGTCGATCTTAGCCAATGCCGTGGTGTAGGAGAAGTACATATACTCCAGCTTCTCATCCACGCAGATGCCTTGCAGGTGGGATGTGCCGCCGCACAGGCCATACTCGGTGGTATTCACATCGTCCAGGTGGTTATCCAAAGCGATCTGTACCACGGAGGTGCCGGCGCCCGCCAAAAGGGCGTTGGCCTCCGTCTCCGTCAAGGTTCCCGTCAACGGGTCGGTTGTTTCTGTGGCACCCGCCGTGACCAGCAAGCTGGGCAGCATACAAAGCACCATCAGAAGAGCCAGGAGTCTCTTTGTAATTCCTTTCATTGATGTTCTCCTTTCCTGTTTCCGCGTTTTTCGTCTCTTTTTCGGTTCCTTCGCTGAGGATCTCCCGCCCTGCGGGAGGACCGACACTGACCTTATTCTGGAACTCTTGTGTAAAAAAAGAAAGGCACCTTCTGCAAAGTCTCCGTCTGTTTGCATGGACGCACCCCCAGTGACTCTCCTCCTTCCCTCCGGCGGAGCCGCAGGGAAGCACCCTCCGTCCAGAATGTTCCCCTCTTGTACCGGCCTTGTGACATCTTTACAATATATAACTCAATATAGTCTCTTTGCCCCGGTCTTGTCAACACTTTGCGTGCAAAACGATAATCGCTCACAAACGCTCACAGGGTCCGGGAAAGGCGGCGGAGGGGGAGGCCCCCTCCGCCGCATCTGGTCGTTCAGATGTTGGGGAGCCGGAAACCTGCCTCAGATCTGCTGATAGCGATAGAGGAAGGCCACGAGCTGCGCACGGTTCACAGCGGTGCCGGGCTGGAAGCTGGTTTCGGTGACGCCCTTGGTGACGCCGCTCTCCACCGCCCAGAGGACGGCCTTCTCGCAGTAGGAGCCTGCCGCCACATCGGTGAAGGGCATGGCATTCTCCACCTCGGAAGTCCCGGCCATGCGCCACAGGAAGGTCACGGCCTCGCCGCGCTTCACGGCGGCGTTGGGCTGGAAGCTGGTCTCAGTGACGCCCTTGGTGATGCCGTTCTCCACCGCCCAGAGGACGGCCTTCTCACAGTAGGAGCCTGCCGCCACATCGGTGAAGGGCATCTCCGTGGTCTTGGGCTCGGGAGAACCCGCCATGCGCCACAGGAAGGTCACGACCTGGCCCCGGGTGCAGATGCCGTTGGGATCAAAGGCGGTCTCCGTCTTGCCGGTAGTGATGCCCTTTTCCACCGCCCAGGCGATGGCATCCCGGAAGATGGAGTCCTCCGCCACGTCCGTGAAGGGGAACTCCGGCTCGCTGGGAGTGGGCGTCGGGGGCGGGGTGCTGCCATTGCGGATGAAGGTCGCCACCAGGGTGTGGTCAGCCGCGACCTCCGCAAAGGTGTAGCTCCTGACGGTGCCCACGTCCTGGCCGTCCACGGACACGCTGAGGATGCGGTAGCCTGCCGCCGCCTGAATGGCAACGGTGATGCTGCCCTGATCCGCCACATAGATGCTACCGCTGGGGGCAACGCTGCCGCCGGTGCCGGCCAGAGCGGTGATGACGTGCTTGCCTGCGGAGTAGGGCTGGATGTTGATGAGGAAGGCAGCGGTCTTGCCCTCGTAGGTCACGGTGACATACTGGTCGCCCAGCTTGGCGCCGTCGTAGGTCAGCATACCAGAGGTAACATCCAGTGTTTTGGTGCTGCCATCGTTATAGGTCACCAGGATCTTGGCGCCAGTGGGATCCACTGTCACGGCCTCGCCATTCTCGTTCTGGATATAGTTCTGGACGCCGGGCTGTTCCGTGACCTCGATCTTAGCCACCGCACGGGCGGCAGGAGGGAATGCCTGAGAGTAGACATAGTAGCTGCCGCCCTTAAGCTGGTGTTTGTAGCGGATGGCAATCAGGTCGCCGTCCTGTCCGAAGGCCGTCTTGGCGTCGTTGTCGATGGTGGGATTGCCGACCACCGCAATGATCTCGACCTCGGTGACAGTATACTCGTTGGGCCCAGAAATTCCCTGCTTGACCCACCACTGGTCCAGGTAATCCGGCAGCGTGACAACGGTGTAGTCCGCCCCCACATAGTTAGACTTACCCGCCGGGCCCGTTTTATGGTCGGCGATGGTAAGGACCTTGCCGCAGATGGTCCCTGTGCTCTGATCCACCACAGGCAGCAATTCCTTGATATACTTGTCCGTGTAGTGCGGGATATCAGTGGTGAAGCCCTGGTAGCCCTGGACATAGTAGGCATCCATCACAGCCTCGTTGCTGGTGGGCCAGGGATAGGCCATCTGTCCGAAGTGCTTCATCTCTTCCAAGAACTCGGCGTTGGCAGCACTGTTGGTAATGTCGCCCCATTGTGCGTGCCAGGTGGAGTTCACATCGCGGTACTGCGTCTCCATGGTATAGGCGCGATTTACATCGGTATACTTGCTCACGGATGCCAAATATTGAGAAGAAATGCCCATCGAATTGGTATAGGCAACTACCGACTTGGTAAAGCACATCATATCGCTGCGGTCCCGCAGTCCATATTGATCCATCATCTCAATGGTGCGGTTCAGTGTCTCGATTCGGCCATCCTTGATCTCATGATGTAGGCGCAGTTCAGGATACTCGGTATCCACAGCCTCATAGAGATCCCGGAGGCGCTGCATTGGGATGCTCTTGTTGTAGGTAGAGACCAGGTACTCCAGATCGCCGTACCAAGCACGCTGGGTGATCGGCACACTGTCAGACACACGCTGCTCCGCAGTCAGCGGGCAGTCATCCGCATAGACGAAGTAACCCGCGACACTGGCGTTGTGATTAGTGACCAGCTCGCCGTCCGTGGTCATATACATGTCGAACTCCACCGAGGACGCGCCGGACTGCGCCGCGGAAACGATGGATTCCACCGAGTTCTCCGGCAGCGTCATCTGGCCTTTCACATGATAGCCCATATCGCCCCGGTGACCCACGACGCTGCCGCCACGGATTAGGATATTGCCGCCGTTGGCCGCAAAGAGCTCACCTTCCAGCGTCTCAATGTTGGTCTTGTAACTGGTGGAGAGAATGCCGTTGACGCCGGTAACGATGAGATCATAAAACTGCCGCTCCGTGTCAGCGTTGGTCTCCACCATCGTGTAAACCAGACTGCCCTGGAGGAAGTTCACATGCTCCTTGGTCACGGCGCTCTCTGGCAACAGGACAGTCCGATAGCCCTGGGCGAACACGATGTCATAAACCTGCGCCCAGGTCAATTCGCTGTAGTCGCCGGTATAGGTCACATACTCAAAACTGCGCTTGGCATTGATGGCATAGTCCCCGCCGACCTTGCTGTCGATCGTGCCGTCACCACCGCTGAAGTCATATTGGATATTGCCGGGACCGCGGACGACTTCTCCGGTGAAGTCCACCACACCGCGGGCAGTGGGGGCAGCAGCGGTCACGATATCAAGGAGTTCCACATCGTTGGAGATGACCCAAAGGTTACCGACGCTGTACTCCTTCGCAAAGGATGCCACTGCGTTGGCCGTATCCTTGTCACCCAGGGCGATGCGCACGCCCACATTGGCCATGGCATGGTTGGCATCGTAGAGTTCCTGGAAGGCGCCCAGCTGGGTCTCGCCATCATAGGCATTGAGCACACCCTCCTCCGCCTTCACGGTGAAGATCATGGCAGAGGGACGCTTGGCCTCGCCGGAAACATTCCGAACAGCTTCCGTCGCAGTCTGCATCACGATGGGAGCGGCGTTCACATCGGTATCTGGCTCATAGAGATCCACCTTGTAGGAATCCACCGGATTGAAGATCAGCTTCAAACCGGCAAGCTCGGTCTCCTTAGTCTCCTCCGTAATGGGGCGGACGCTGAGCTTGTGGATATTCATGCTGGTATTGGCGGTATTGAAGCCGAACACGCCGTTGAGGTCGGAGGCCAGCAGACCGTTGGCGCCAACAGCAAGCACCTGCACGCCGTCAATCAGCGCATACATCATGCCGTTATAGACCACGACCTTCAGCTTCAGCTTGTCCGTCACCTTGTAGATATCCCCATTCTGCGTGTAAGTGTCCTTCCACTTCTCACCCATATTCCCAAGCACTGTGGAGAAGGGGATATTCTGGTGTCCCACGGCCCAGCTCGTATTTTTGGAGGGGTCCTGGAAGCGGACGAACTCCGCGCCGGTGTCAGCCGCCTTCCGCTGGCCCCAGAAGGCATACTGAAGATGCTCCACAAAGCGGTCCGCGCCGAAGACCATGGTGGACCAGTCGGTAGCGCCAGAGACAAAGCTCAGTTCCGTTTCAAACACATAGGCATCACCAGAGCTGTAGACCGGGAAATAGAG
Source organism: uncultured Clostridia bacterium (assembly GCA_945867445.1). Lineage (GTDB taxonomy): Bacteria > Bacillota > Clostridia > Oscillospirales > Oscillospiraceae > Oscillibacter. Next base: position 20,140 of record CAMBID010000001.1, read on the forward strand.
ATGGGAGACCGGGTTGCCGTTCCGGGTACCCTTGTAGTTGAGCGCCTTGGCCGTGTCATCCCACTTGACCTCGATGCTGCCGCTGCCGGCATACTTCACCACATCGCTGAGAAGGACATTCTGGGCGTCCGCATCCATCCCGCTCATGTCCAGCGTATACTCGCAGTCCACATAGAAGGTATGCTGGGCGACCGTCTCGCCGCCGTTCTTCGCACTGTAGGTAAAGGTATAAGCGCCGTTCTTGGCATCCTCCACCTTCACAGCAAGGCTTGCCTTCGCCTCGCTCGTCATGCAGCTCTCCGCGTAGGTCTGCAGTCCAGCCAGACTGATATTGCTGCCGAGATCGGCGGTATTGCCCACCACGGCCTCCCATGCGCTCTGCGCCAGGTCGGACAGTGCCGCGGCCGAGGGATAGCGCTGGGCGTCCAGCTCCGCGTTGGACCGGATCTCTTCCGCCGTCAAAACCCGGTCATAGACCCGGATGGCCCGAACCTTGGCGGAGAAGCTGCGATCCGCCACCACATCCACCGCTGCGCCGAAGAGCACCTGGGGCGTGGTGCCGTCCCAGCTGGCCACGTCGGGAGCCTGGGGGTAGGTTTGTCCAGAGACGCTGACCTGCGTACCATCCTGATACCAGCAGGTTTTGCTGCCGGTCTGAAAGGTCAGGCTGTTAGTCTTGCCACCGATGGCACCGGTATTGACCTGCGCTCTGGGGTGGGAGACGGAGTTGACCTTGAAGTTGATGGTGTTCTCCCAGCTGTTCTGGTAGATGACAAAGTTGTCATTCTTGGTGCCTACTTTCTTGCCGGTGGTAATCTGCTTTTCGATCCATTCATCAGAGCCGGTCAGCGTCATCACGTTGGCGCAGCCGCTGTTGGCCTTCACGTAGTCATCCAGCAGAAATTCCACTGTGAATTCCCCACTGGCAATGGCCTGGCGAACCGCCTCGGGCAGCTTGATGTAGCCGTTGATATTCAGGCTGTTCTGCCCCCAGGAATTCCCATTGAGACCGATTTCCGCGCCAGAGGCTAGATCCTTCCACACTATGGCACCGTCGTCGTGGCCGTTTCCGGTGTTGTTGATGGCGTCCAGTCGCAGCACCAGACCGTCAGCTGCATAGCCATCGGCATCCTTGGCGGGCTGGAAATACTGCGCATCCAGCGCCGCGTTCCGGGCCACCTCGTCGGCCGTCAAAACCCGGTTATAGACCCGGATAGCCCGGACCTTGGCGGAGAAGGGCATCCGGCCCGCCAGGACAGTACCGTCCGTGCCGAAGACCACCTGGGGCTTGCGCTCCGTCTGCCAGGTGTTGTTCAGCTTGAAGCCGTCCACGCCCACCTTCTGGTTGGTGTTGGTGGCCACGGTGCCGCTGTCGGTGCCGTCGGTATACCAGTGGCTCTCGCCGCCGGACTGGAAGGTCAGGGCGTTGGTGGCGCCGGAGATCTTCCCCTGCTCGATCTTGCAGTAGTCCATGCTGCCGTTGTTGACCTTGGTCCAGTTGGGACCGTAGCAGGTGCGGAAGCAGAACTTACCAGCGTTGCCGCCGTTGGTCGGATTCTGGAAGAGCACAAAATTGTCGTTGACGGTTGCCACAGCGCTGCTGTCCCGGATCTCCTGGACCCACGCTGCGTCCCCGGTCAGGTGCATGATGTTGTGAAGCTTGGCGGCCGTTGTGCCGTCATACCCGTCCATCAGAAACTCGATGGTGAAGGCCTCCCCGCCAATGGCCTGACGGACGGAATCCGGCAGGTAGATGCCGCCGCCCTTGGTCATATCCAGATAGTAGGATCCGTTAACATCATCCTTGGCCCAGGTAAAGCCGCTGACATCCACCCGCTCCCCCTGTTTGGCCAGGTTGACCCACTGAGTGGCCTGGCTGTCATGGGTTCCGGTGCCGGTATTATCGTTGGCGTCCAGCTGGAGCACCAGGCCGTCCTGGACATAGCCGGTGTCCGCGGAAGCGTCCTCCTCTGCCGCGCCTGCCGTGACCGTCAGCATCCCGGCCATCATGCACAGCGCCAGCAAAAGGGCGGTGAGCCGTCGTGTGATTCCTCTCATTCGTGTTCTCCTTTCCTTTTCGCCGTTTTTCTCTTTTTCGTGTGCCTTCTTGATCGTTTCCCATTCTGCGCCCAACCGGTAAAATCTGAAAGGCTGGTCGGGTAAAGCTTTCGTAAAGTGCCCGCTACGCCTTCCCCGCCGTGTCCGGATGTTTCCGGAAACTGGTCTTATGGTTTCTCCCATCTTAACTGCGCTCAAAAGTGTTGT
>CAMBID010000002.1 GCA_945867445.1 uncultured Clostridia bacterium
CCACGAAGCCCACCGCCATCAGGGCGGTGCGGCCGCCTGAGCTGCGCTTGCCCCCCTCTCCCCGTCTCCGGGGTTCCTCGTCCTCCTGGTCCCGTTCCGGGTAAGAACGGGCGCTCTGGGGCCGGGTGCCGGACGATGCATGGGGCGGCTTTTTCAGGAGCCGTGTGGGCTCGTCTGGCTCATCCACGGAGGGACGCAGGTCCTCCAGGGAGAAGTCCATGCTGACGCCTGGGTTCTTCCGGAAGTCCTCCAGGTCGGCGATCATGGCGTCTGCCGAGTGGTAGCGCTTATTGATATCCTGGGCCATGGCCTTCATACAGATGAGCTCCAGGGCCTCCGGGATGTCGGGATTGATCTCCCGTGGGGCGAGAGGGATGGAGCTGAGGTGCTGGATGGCCACGGACACGGCGCTCTCCCCCTCGAAGGGCAGGCGGCTCGTCAGCATCTCATAGAGCACCACGCCGGAGGAATAGATGTCGCTGCGGGCGTCGGCCCGGTCGCCCCTGGCCTGCTCCGGGGAGATATAGTGGACGGAGCCCAGGGCCTCCTGGGTCAGGGTTTGGGCGGAGTTTTCCAGGCACGCGATGCCGAAATCGGCCACCTTCACGCTGCCGTCCCGCAGGACCATGATGTTCTGGGGCTTGATGTCCCGGTGGACGATGCCACGGCTGTGGGCGTGGGACAGCGCCCGCATGATCTGGGTGATGAAGTGGAGGGCCTCCCGCCAGCTGAGCTGGCCCCGCTTCTCCATATACTGCTTCAGAGTGATACCGTCGATGAGCTCCATGACGATGTACTCCACATCGCCGCCCTTGGACACATCGTAGACCGAGACGATGTTGGGGTGGGAGAGCTGGGCGACAGCCTGGGACTCCGCATTGAAGCGGCGGCGGAAGTCCTCGTCCTGGGCAAGGTCGCTCTTGAGGATTTTGATGGCCACCAGCCGGTTCAGGTAATGGCACTTGGCCTTGTAGACCACCGCCATGCCGCCGGTGCCGATGCGCTCCAGGATCTCATAGCGGTTATCCAGCATTTTTCCGATGTACTGATCCACGATCACTCACCTCCTTCCGTCTGCCGCATGAGAACGGCGGTCACATTGTCCGGCGCGCCATGCTCCCTGGCAATGGCCAACAGCCGGGAAAGACAGCTCTCCTCGTCCCCGCCGTGGAGGATCTCAAAGAGCATCTCCTGGTCAGAGACCGTAATGGTGAGCCCGTCCGTGCAGAGGAGCAGGTACTCCCCCGGGGCAAGCTCCGTGCGGTAGCCGTCGCTCTCCACGGTCTCGTCTGTGCCCAAGGCCCGGGTGATAAGGTTGCGGTTGGGGTGACGGCGGGCCTCCTCCTCAGTGATGTCGCCCCGCTGCACCATGCTCTCCACAAGAGAATGGTCCCGGGTGATGCGCCGGATGCCCTCCGACGTGATCCGGTAGACCCGGCTGTCCCCCACGTTGGAGACCACGATGCCCTCGGGCCCGCTGACGGCGCTCACCAGCGTCGTGCCCATGCCGGCGTACTCCGGCTGGCGCGCCGCCTCCTCCCGGATGGCGCGGTTGGCCCGGGAGGCCGCCTCCGCCATGGCGGATTGGACGGTGTCCGGGTCCATGCCCTCCTCCAGGGTCTCCGTAAGGGCCTCCATATAAGTACGGACGGCGATCTCGCTTGCCAGCTTCCCGGCGGCGGCGCCGCCCATGCCGTCGCAGACGGCACAGATGTCATAGCCATTGCGGCTCTCCACGGCATAGGCGTCCTGGTTTTCCTTCCGGACCAGGCCCACGTCGGTGATGCCCCAGATCTTCATGGGTTTCCCCCTTTCTCCAGCATGGCCTTTCTGCGGAGCTGCCCGCAGGAGGCGTCGATATCCCCGCCCAGCTGGCGGCGGACGGTGGCAGTCAAGCCGTGGGATTCCAGGCGTTTCTGGAAAGCCGCGGTCCTTTTGGAGGGCTTCAGCGGGCTTTCCGCCACGTCGTTCAATGGGATGAGGTTCACATGCCCCGGCATCCCCCGGAGCTTCTCCGCGATGAGGTCCGCCTGCCAGTCGTGGTCGTTGATGCCGTCGATCATGGCGTACTCAAAGCTGATGCGCCGGCCGGTCTTCCGGAAGTAGCGGTGGCAGGCGCGGAAGAGCTCCTCCACATCCCAGGCCCGGTTCACGGGCATGATCTTCGAGCGGGTCTCGCTGTCCGGCGCGTGCAGGGAGACCGACAGCGTCAGCTGCAGGTCCTGCTCCGCCAGACGGTCAATACCCGGCACCACGCCGCAGGTGGAGAGGGAGATATGCCGCATTCCGATGTTCTGCCCCTCCGGATGGTTCACAAGCGCCAGGAAGCGGAGCACATTGTCGAGATTATCCATGGGTTCACCGATGCCCATGAGGACGATGTTGGAGACCGGGAGCCCGGAATCCTTCCGGACAAAGATCACCTGGTCCAGCATCTCCCCCGCCGTCAGATCCCGCACCTTCCCCGCGAGGGTGGAGGCGCAGAAAGCGCAGCCCATGCGGCAGCCCACCTGGGAGGAGATACAGACGGTGTTCCCGTGGTGGTACTGCATCAAAACCGACTCAATGCAGTTTCCGTCGGCCAGCTCCCAGAGGTATTTCACCGTGCCGTCCAGCCGGGAGGTCTGCTTCCGTGCCATCTTCGGCGGCGTCAGGGTGCAGCATTCCTTCAGTTTTTCCCGGAGCGGCTTGGGGAGGTTCGTCATCTCCTCCCAGCTCTCCGCCCCCTTCTGGAGCCAGATGAAGAGCTGCTTGCCCCGAAAGGCGGGCTCCCCCAACTCCCGGAGGAGTTCTGTGAGCTCCGGCAGGGTCATGGATCGGATGTCATTCATATTGCTTTCCTCATGCGGCAGATATAGAAGCCGTCGGTCCCCTGGCGCTGGGGCCAGAGGGTAATCTGCCCCTCCGGGATATCCCCGATGGGCTCCGGCAGGACGAAGCCCTCCCGCCGGAAGTCCGGGTGTCCGGCGAGGAACTCGTCCGTCACCTGGCCGTTCTCCTCCGGCAGGACGGTGCAGGTAGAGTAGAGTAGCAGGCCGCCGGGCTTCACGTAGCGGCCGGCGTTTTCCAGAATCGCCGTCTGCACCACCGGCAGTGAGAAAAGCTCGTCCGGCTTCTTATAGCGGATCTCCGGCTTCTTCCGAATGATGCCAAGGCCAGAGCAGGGGGCGTCCACGAGAACAGCGTCGAAGGCGCTCTCCCACTCCGGACGAAAAGTACGTCCATCCTGGGCTTGCGTCTCAATGGCTGTAAAGTGAAGCCGCTTTGCACCTGCCTCAATGCGGCGGAGCTTGTTCTCATAGAGGTCGCAGGCAACGACCCGTCCCTTATCCCCCATGGCCATGACGCAACGGAAGCTCTTGCCGCCGGGGGCGGCGCAGACGTCCAGCACCGCTTCCCCGCCCCGGAGCCCCATGGCTTCGGTGACGAGAGCCGCGGCGTCATCCTGCACCTGGAAGAGCCCCTCCTGAAAGGCGGGGAGCCGTGTCAGATTCCCGGTACCCCGCAGCCGGAAACTCCCGGGCAGCAGCCCGGGCGTCACGGTGACACCCTCCGCCTCCAGAGCCGCCCGGAGGACCTCCGGCGTGGTCCGGAGGGGGTTTGCCTGGACCGTGATGGGGGCGGGGGCGTTGTCCGAGCGGAGGAATCCTTCCGCCTCCTCCCTTCCCAAAAGCGTCAGCAGCCGCCGCACCAGCCACTTGGGATGGCTGTAGCGGACGGAGAGATACGTGACCGTGTCCCTCTCCGGCACCGCGGGGAGCTCCTCCTTGCTGGCCGCTACCCTCCGCAGCACGGCGTTGACAAGTCCCGCCGCCTGGGCCCGGCCAAAGTTTCGACAGAGCTCCACGGAGGTATTCACCGCGGCGCTGTCCGGCACCCGGTCCAGAAATACGATCTGGTAGGCTCCCAGGCGCAGGATGTCCGCCAGGGGCTTTTGCAGGTGGTCGATTTTCTGGGAGCAATAGGCCCCCAGGTAGTGGTCCAGCAGCGCCCGGTTCTGCAGCACGCCGTAGACAAGTCTGGCGGCAAGAGCCGCCTCCTGCCCCGCCAATCCGCTGCGCCGGAGCTCCGCGTCAAGGCCCGCGTCCGCCCAAGCGGCGGCGCGGTCCATCTGACGCAGCACCCGCAGGGCGGCGGAGCGGGCGTCCGGCGTTTGCTCCCTCATCTCCGGCCTCCCCGGCGGTCACTGCCGCCGCCCCGGCCCAGGAAGATCACAAGGAAGCGGAGCAGCTGGAGAAGCGACGTCAGGAGAGCCGCCACATAGGTCATGGCGGCGGCCCGCAGGACCTTGCCGGCCCCCTGGGCCTCGTCGTCATCGAGAAGTCCCTGGCTCTCGATGGTGTCCATGGCCCGGCGGGAGGCGTTGAACTCCACCGGCAGGGTAATCAGCTGGAAGAAGGTGGTGACAGAGAACAGTAAAATGCCCACGCCGAAGAGGGTCTGGCTGTAGAGGAACAAACCGATGAAAAGCAGCACCATAGAGGCCTGGGAACTAAGGTTCGTCACGGAAACGATGGCGCTGCGCAGCCGCACGGGGGCGTAGCCTTGCGCATACTGTACGGCGTGGCCCGCCTCATGGGCGGCGACTCCCACCGCCGCCACGGTATCCGCGGCGTAGACGCTCTCAGAGAGGTAGATGCAGTTGTCCCGGGGATCATAGTGATCCGTGAGGCTGCCCCGGACGGGGCGGATGGCGACGTCCGTGACGCCGTGGGAGCGCAGGACGGCCTCCGCCGCCCGGGCGCCGGTGATCCCCCGCCGGTTCCGGACGGCGCTGTAGTGCCGGAAGTTTCCGTTTACCTGAATCTGGGCCGCCACGCTCAAAATCAGGATCGGGATGAGGACGATGCAGTAGAGGTTCTGGGCCAGGAAGTAGGAATAGTCGTTGATAGGACTTCAGCTCCTTTGCGATGGAGTCTCCTCCCCGTGGGGAGGGGTCAAAGCCGGATGGGATGGCCGTTCAAATAGCTGGCGGCGTTCATGCGCTTGCCGCCCTCCCCCTGAAGCTCCAGGATGCGGAGGGACCGGCCGTCGCCGCAGGCGACCTCGATGCCCTGCTTGTCGGCGCGCAGAATGGTGCCGGGGACGGCCTTCGTTTCGCCGCCGATCTCCGCGCGGAAGAGCTTGCAGAGCCGGCCGTCGATCTCCGCCACGGCGCAGGGCCAGGGCTGCAGGCCCCGGATCTGATTGTGGATGGCGGCGGCGGAGCGGTTCCAGTCCACCGGGGACATGGCCTTCGTCAGCATAGGGGCATAGGTGAAGACGGACTCGTCCTGGGGCGTCCGGGAGGCCGTGCCGTCCTGAAGATGCGGGATGGCCGCAACCAACAGCTCTCCGCCGAGTTTTGCCAGGCGGTCCCAGAGCTCCGGCGCGGTCTCCTCCGCCCCGATGGCCGTCCGGACCGTGGCGATGACGTCCCCGGCGTCCAGGCGGCGGGTCATATACATGAGGGAGACGCCGGTCTCTGTCTCTCCGTCCAGCACCGCCCACTGGATGGGAGCGGCCCCCCGGTACTTGGGCAGGAGCGAGGCGTGGACATTGACGGAGCCGAATTTCGGCACGTCCAGCAGCTTCTGGGGCAGGATCTGGCCATAGGCCACCACCACCGTGAGCTCGGGATAGAGGCTCTCCACCAGAGCTTGGGTCTCAGCGTCCTTGGCCGTCAGGGGCTGGTAGACGGGGATTCCGTGGGCCAGGGCGCATTCCTTCACCGGGGAGTAGGTGACCTTATTTCGGTTCCGGGGCTTATCCGGCTGGGTCAGCACGCCGCAGATCTCGTGCCCGGCGGCAATGAGAGCTTCCAGCGTCACCGCCGCAAAGTCCGGCGTGCCCATGAAAAGGATCCTCATTCCTCGCCACGCTCCGCCAGGTACTGCTGGATCTCCTCCTCCGTCAGGAAGTGATCCACATGCTCTACGAAGAGGTGGCCGTCCAGGTGCTCGATCTCATGGCAGAAGGCCCGGGCAGTGAGGCCCTGGGCCTCCGCCTCAAACCAGTTGCCGTAGCGGTCCTGCGCCCGGACCCGGACGACGTTGGGCCGCTCCACCACGGCGAACTTGCCGGGGACGCTGAGGCAGCCCTCCAGGCCGCTCTGCTTGCCCTCGGTCTTGATAATCTCGGGGTTGATGAGCTCCAGATAGCTCTCGGTCTTCTCGTCCAGCACCAGGCAGACCCGGCGCAGGATGCCCACCTGCGGGGCGGCGAGGCCGGCGCCGTTGGCGTCCGCCAGGGTCTCCGCCATGTCGTCCAGCAGCTGGTGCAGGCGGCCATTAAATGCCGTCACCGGGCGGCAGGCCTTGGTGAGGCAGCGGTCGCCCTGCAGTACGATGGTTCTCAATGCCATTGTTATCCTTCTCTCCTCCCGGCGGACATCCCCGCCGTTTCTTTCCTATTCCTGTCTTGATCGGCTGAGGGGCTCAGGCGTCCATGGGGTTGCAGCCGGCAAAGCAGCTGACGTCCCGGTACTGGCGCTGCCGGGCAAAGTCCCGCATGGCGTCGGAGATCGCGGCCCGGAGGGGTTTCTCCGCCCTCCCCACCACCGTCAGCCGGTAGCGGAAGCGGTTGTTCACCCGGAGCACCGGATGGGGCGCGGGGCCCAGAACCTCAACCTCCGGGATGGTCCGTACCCGGTCCAGCACCGCCTGCCGGAGCCACACGGCTCCCCGCAGCACCACCGCCTCGTCGAGACCCGACAATGTCAGAAGGGTCAAATCCGCGAAGGGCGGGCAGCGCCGGACCTGACGCAGGCGGATCTCACTCTCGTAGAAGCGTGCATAGTCCTGCTCCGCCGCGGCCCGGATGACCTCGCTGGAGGGGGTGTAGGTCTGGATGACGGCCCGCCCCTCCCTGCTGCCCCGGCCCGCCCGGCCCACCACCTGGGTGAGGAGGCTGAAGGTCCGCTCAGCAGCCCGGTAGTGGTCCACATAGAGCGACAGGTCCGCCCCCAGAACGCCCACCAAAGTCACGTTCTCAAAATCCAGTCCCTTGGCCACCATCTGGGTGCCCAGGAGGATGGGGATGCGCTGGGATTCAAATTCCCGCAGCAGCGCCTCGTGGTTTCCGGCGGCGCTGTCCGCGTCCATCCGGAGAATGGAGACGCCGGGGAAGGTCTCCCGCAGCTCCTCCTCCACCCGCTGGGTGCCCACGCCCACATGCTTCATGATACCGCCGCAGAGCGGGCAGCGCTCCACCGCCCGCTCCGAGTGGCCGCAGTAGTGGCACATGAGCCGCCCGTTGGCGGAATGGTACGTGAGAGGCACGCTGCACCGGGGGCACTGGGGGGCCTCGCCGCACTCTCCGCAAAGGAGCATCCGGCTGCTGCCCCGGCGATTCAAAAATAGAATGCTCTGCTCTCCGTTCTCCAGATTCCGCTCCAGCTCCCGCCGGAGGGGGGCGCTGAGACTGCCGGGATTGCCGCTGCGGACCTCCTGCCGGAGATCCGCGATCTCTACCCGGGGCAGGGACCGCCGGTTGAAGCGATTTCGCAGGATCTCATGCTGATAGACGCCCTGCCGGGCGGCATAGGCGCTCTCGATGGCCGGGGTGGCGGAGCCCAGCAGCAGCAGGGCTCCCTTCCGGGCGCAGAGGAACTTGGCGACGTCCCGGGTATGGTAGCAGGGCACGGTCTCGGATTGATAGCTGCCGTCCTGCTCCTCGTCCAGGATCAGAAGGCCCAAGTCCTGAAGGGGGGAAAAGACAGCGCTGCGGGTCCCAAGGACCACCCAGGGTCCCCCCTGCCGCAGACGCTTCCACTGGTCGTAACGCTCGCTCATCCGGAGGGCGCTGTGGAGCATCACGACATTTTCCCCGAAGTGGGAGGCAAAGCGGCGCATCATGCCGGGGGTCAGGATGATCTCCGGCACCAGGACCATTGCGCTGCGGCCCCGGTCCAGGCACTCCTGGACCAAACGGAGGTAGACCTCCGTCTTGCCGCTGCCGGTGACGCCCTCCAGGAGGGCGGCGGCGGGCTTGCGGGTATCGAGATGGGGAAGCAGGCGGGCAAAGGCCCGCTGCTGCTCTTCATTCAGGGTAATGGGGGCCTCCGGGGGGAGGTTTTGGAGCTCCGGCACCCGGAAGACCTCCTCCTCCGTGAGGCTGACGTAGCCGGCTTTCGCCAGGGCCTCCACCGTCCGAGGAGAGGCTCCGGTCTGGTAGCAGAGCTCGTGGAGGGAGGTCTTCCCCGCCGTCACCAGGAAGCGCAGGACGGCGGCCCGCAATGGGGATTTCCGCTCCCGGCGCTGGGCCTCGGCCTCGGCCTCCTCCGCCGGGACAGACAGTTCCGCCAGGCGGTGAGTCTTGTCCTGGAGGCGGCGCCTGGCTCCGGTCTCCAGGGTCAGGATACCCTTCCTCCGCAGGGCCGCCGCGGCGGCGGCCGCCCCCTCCCCCATCTCCTGCCGGAGCTCCGCCAGATCGGCGCTGCCGCCATGGGAAGAGAGGGCATGAAGCAGTTCCCGGCCCAGGGGGGTCTTCCCCGCTTTGGCCAGAGCTTCCTCCCAGGTCAGTCCCTCCGCCAGAGCGCATCGCTCCGTCCGGCGGAACCAGAGCCCCGCGGGCAGGACAGTCCGCACCGCTTCGTACATGGTGCAGTAGCAGCGCTGGCGCAGGAAGGAAGCCAGCGCGATGCCGTCCTCCGTCAATACCGGGGCCTCATCCAGTACGGACGCGATGGCCTTGCATCCCGTGGGAGGCTCTCCCTCGGCGCAGAGGAGGACCATGGCCTCCGACAGCCGGTTGCCCCGGCCGAAGGGCACCATCACCCGGATGCCGGGGAGGACCTTGTCCCGGAGCTCCGCCGGAACGCGGTAGTCATAGGGCTTGTCGATGCCGTAGGGCGCGGCGGCCACCGCCGCCTTGGCAAGGAGCGTCACGGCCCGGTTTCGTCAGTGCAGGAGGCGGCCGTCCCCGGCCTCCTCGGGCACGTTCTCCTCCTCAATGGTGAGGTCCATCTGGGAGGCGTTGATGCGACCCTCGGCCACCTCGTCGATGGCCAGGGTGACAGGCTTCTCATCCAGATGCGTCCCGGTCTCCTCGGCCTCCTCCGCGATCTGGCGGGCCCGGCGGGCCACCACGTTCACAAGGAGGTAGCGGTTGGGCACATAGGAGGTCAGGCGCCCCATGGCCGGATACAGCATTCCCGTTTTCTTGGCATTGAAATCCATCATTCTTCGTTCCCTTCTCGTCCTCGGCGTATTTACGCCGGAATTCTCCTGATTTTCCGTTTTCTCCCGGGACTTCCGCGCTTATTTCCCCCGGATGATCTCCATCCGGTCGGCGGGCTTGCAGTGCTCCGCCGTGATGATGGCGTCCAGCTCCCGGACGGCGTTTTCCACGGTGTCGTTGATGACGAAGTAATCGTAGGTATCGGCGGTCTGGAACTCCACCTTGGCCCGGAGGAGGCGGCTCTGAATATCCTCCGGCGTGTTGGTGCCCCGGCCGGCGAGCCGGCGTTCCAGCTCCTCCCAGGAAGGCGGCGCGATGAAGATGCGGACGGTCTCCGGCCGCTTGGCGCAGACCTGCAGCGTGCCCTGGACCTCGATGTCCAAAATCACGTCGTCTCCCCGGTCCATGGCGGCGTCCACGTACTTCTTTGGGGTGCCGTAGAAGTTCCCCACGGACTCGGCATACTCCAACAACTCATCCCGGCTGATCCAGTCCCGGAACTCGTCCACGCTGATGAAGTGATAGTGGACGCCGTCCCGCTCGCCGGGGCGGGCGTCCCGGGTAGTGGCGGAGATGGAGAAATAGAGATTTCTCCGCTTCTCTATCAGCGCCTTCAGCACTGTGCTCTTGCCCACACCCGAGGGGCCGGACACGATGAAGGTCTTTCCTCTTGTCATTCCTCTTCCTCCTTGCTCTCCCGATCCTCATCCAGCCGGGGCGCCAGCTTCTCCGGCGGCAGGGCAGAGAGAATCACATGGTCACTGTCCATGATGAAGATGGATGCGGTCTTTCTCCCGTAGGTCGCGTCGATGAGCATGCCCCGCTCCCGGGACTCCTGTACGAGACGCTTGATAGGGGCGGAGTCCGGCGTCACCACAGCCACCAGCCGCTCCCTGGCAATGAAATTGCCGAATCCGATGTTGACCAGTTTCATATCACTCGATGTTCTGGACCTGCTCGCGGATCTTCTCCACCTCGCCCTTCAGGTCCACCACGATACGGGCGATGTCCAGGTTGGAGCACTTGGAGCCGATGGTGTTGGACTCCCGGTTCAGCTCCTGGATGAGGAAGTCCATCTTCCGGCCCATGGGCTGGTCGCTCTGCAGCATGCCGCGAAGCTGGGAGACGTGGCTCCGGAGGCGGACGGTCTCCTCGTCCACGGCGATCCTGTCGGCGTAGATGGCGGCCTCCTGCAAAATGCGCTGCTCGTCGATGGCGGTAGACTGCAGCACCTCCTGCATCCGGGCCGTGAGCTTCTGCCGGTACTCCCGGACGGTCTCCGGCGAGCGCTCCTCCACCTGGGCGGTCATGCCTTCGATGGCGGTGAGACGGGCGCCGATATCCTCCGCCAGCTTCACCCCCTCCGCGGCGCGCATGGCGTTGTAGGAATCCAGGGCCTCGTCCAGCACGGCGCAGAGGTCGGCGCTGACGCACTCCAGATCCTCGTCGGCTTTCGTGACGGTGAGGACCTCCGGGAAGCGGGCCAGCTGCTCCGGGGTGACTTGCCCCTCTGTGCCGCAGACGGCGGCGAGGGCACGCAAAGCCTGGGCGTACTGCGCCGCCAGGGCGGTATTCACGTTTACCTGGGCCACGTCCGCCGCCGAGGCGTCCACGGTGATGTAGACATCCACCTTGCCCCGGGAGACCGCCTTCTGCACCCGGGCCTTCACGGCATCCTCCGCAAAGGCGTACATCCGGGGCATCTTCACGGTGCAGTCCAGATACCGGTTGTTGACGCTGCGGATCTCCACGGTGATATCCCGGAGGTTCCGGGTGGCACGGGCGCGGCCGTAGCCTGTCATACTCTTGACCAAAATAACTCTCCTCCAATCGGCTGCCCCGGAGGGCGGCACGCATTCCAAATCAGCAGCAGATGATGGGCACGCCGCACATGTTCAGCGCCAGGTACCCGCAGCAGAGACGGCTGCAGAGATCGCCGCCGCAGACCTGGGTGCCGAAAGGCCCGTCCGGGTGGTAGGCGGTCTGGGTGCCGCGCTCCATATAGTCCAGAGCCCGCTGATACTCCGGATTGCCGGGGTCCATCCGGCAGGCGTTCTCATAGTAGCGCTTGGCCTCGTCCATCCACCCCCGGCGGTAGCAGACGGAGCCCTTCAGGAAGTTCCACTCGGCGTTGTGGTCCTCATAGCTGGCCAGTAAGCCCTCCGCCCGGCTCAGGTCCCCGGTCTGGATGGCGATGCGCACCTGCTGGAGGACGGAGGACGAGGACTGCCCGTACCCGCCGCCATCGCCTCCGTAGCCGGCGCCGTAGCCTCCGTAGCCGGTTCCCGTATGGCTGCCGTACCCCCCGCCGTAGCTCCCGTTGGATGCGGCGGAACCCGCGCCCCGGTCCCCCCGGGTACTGCGGCTCTTCTGCACCTGCTCGTAGGCGGCGTTGATCTCCTTCATCTTCTCCTGGGCCAGGTCCGCCAGGGGATTGTCATGGTAGTTGTCCGGATGGTACTTCCTGGCCAGCTTCAGGTAGGCCTTCTTGACCTCCTCATCGCTGGCGCTCTCCGGTACGCCAAGGATCTTATAAGGATCGTTCATAGTGTCTCCTTATCCGTTTCTTTCTCTCGCTTGTGGAAGGTCCCGTCCAACACAGCCCGTCCCACCCGGAAGAGGCCGTGGTACAGCGTTTTCTCCAGAAGCTCCGTCCAGCAGCCGAAGTCCCCCAGTTCGAAAGCCGTGGCCATCATGTGGACGGAGTGATCCAAGGTGGCGGCGAAGTCCCGCCGCTGCTCCTCACGGAGCTTCCCCTCTTTCAGCGCATATCGGTAAATAAGGGGGTTATAGCTGCCGTCTGCGAAGTCCTCTGCAAGGTCGTCCGCCGCGTCGATGAGATAGACCCAGCGGCCAAGGTGGTAAAGGAGCTGGCGGAGGACCCTTCTCTCCCTCTCCCCCGCCGCCTCCTCCGCCGCAGCGGAAAGGAGCTGGGCAAAGGCGTCCGCCGGGGCGTCCAGGCTGGGGCATCGCTCTGCCTCCAGCCGGGAGAGCTCGTCCAGCTGACGGCGGACCGCGGCGTCAAAGGAGGGTCTCGCGGCGGCGGCCCGCTCATAGCCGCCCTTCAGGGCGGCCGCCGCCGCCCGGTATTTCCCCCGCTTTCCGCCCCGGCTGTCGGCGATGCCGTCCCGCAGCTGCCAGTACGCCAGGATCACGCTCTCATCCGCCGCCAGGTCCATGGCCGGGGTGGGGAGCTGATAGGGCCGCGGCTTCACGGGATGAGGCAGGCACCGCCCCCCCCGCGTCTCCCCCGCCGCCCCTCCCGAGAGGAGGATGGCGAGGTAGGTGAAGTCATAATTGAGGATCAACCGGGCCCTCTCCCCGCAGCGCCGGCCGAGACAGCGGCAGAGACCGCAATAGACGGCCCGAAAGCTCTGCTGGTCCTCCTCTGTCAGGAGGTCCAGTGGCGGCAGCACGTAGCCGAACATCTCAGAAAAGCCGCACGATGCGGAAGATTAGTCCCCCCTGCGCCCGGAGGCGGCGGTCGTAGAGGACGGCGGGCAGGATGCCGAGAAGAAAGCTTAAGGCACCCACGGCGGCACGGACGCCGCTCCCCGCTCCCAGCAGGGCGGAGATGCCGTAGCCCGCAAAGAAGAGGACCACCGGCACCATGTAGACCAGCAGGATAATGCCCATGAGCTTCTCCGTACTGCTCTCCACCACCACTTTCTGCCCCGGCTGGGCGGCGATGGGGTTCCGGGCCCGGGCGTGGACGGCAGTGCCGGTGACGCCGCAGCCGGCGCACTCCTCGCAGTCGTGGCCGCAGGCGGACTTCCGGGGGACGGAGATCTCGGCGTAGCCTTCGCTCAGGATCTTTTCAACGGTTGCGATCTGTGTCATTGTCTTGCTCTCACTTTCGTTTGCCCAGGGTTTAGGGAGGGGCCTCACGGCGCGGAGTCCTCCCCTGTGAAATTGCTGAGGATTACGGTGACCTGATAGGTCCCTACGACGCCCACATCCCCGCCGGTGGAGATCAGGATCTCCGCCGGGACGGTATAGGTGCCGCTGGCGCCGGAGATCTCCTGCAGGTCCGCCAGGACCGTGATGTCGCCGTCCTGGACGGAGGCAACATCGGCGCTGGTGCCCCGGATGCGGACCGCCAGCTCATCCGTCAGGATGGTGACGCTCTTCCCCTCCGGCACGTTCTCCGCCTGGAACTCCGTGGCTGTGCGGGTATCCTGGATCAGGTCGATGAAGGAGATGGTCAGGGTGGCCCGGGTGACGCCGCTGAGGTTGGTGCAGCCCTCCGGCAGCTGGATCACGTAGTGGTAGACCTCGTTCCCGCCCAGCTGGGAGAGATCGAAGCTGTCCAGCACCAGCCGGTCCACATCGTTGAGGAGGGAGGCCTCGCCGGAAACCACGATGGAGGCGGGCTCGATCTGGTAGCTGACATTATTCTTGCTGAGGCCCGGGAACTCCTGGAAGTCGATCTCCAGGGGAAGTTCCTTCACCACATCCACCGGCAGCACCACCCGGATCTCGTCCTGGACGGCGTGGATGTCCCCGCCGGAGATGGGCTCTCCGGCCTCGTTGTAGAGGACGTAGGGCAGGGCCTGGTCCACGGTTTCGGTGGCGTCCTCAATGTTCAGGGAAACCTTGGCGTAGCTGACGGCGTCC
This sequence comes from uncultured Clostridia bacterium, assembly GCA_945867445.1. Taxonomy (GTDB): domain Bacteria; phylum Bacillota; class Clostridia; order Oscillospirales; family Oscillospiraceae; genus Oscillibacter. Next base: position 13,777 of record CAMBID010000002.1, read on the forward strand.
ACTTCCTCCTGGGGACCCCGGAGCTCCAGCTTCTCAGGAGTGAACTGCGGCTCCCCCGCAATGTAACCCTCGGCCACGGTGCCCTGGATGTCGCAGCGGATCTCCACTTCCCGGCTGTAAAGCTCGCCCACGTCGATGGTGATGTTGAAACTGTTGGTGGGGGTGGTGGCCGTCAGTCTGCTGCTGAACTTGTACTCCGGGTAGATGACCCGGCAGGGGACGGTCTGGATCCCGGTCTCCGTCACGGCGGAGAGGTCCGCCTGGACCCGGAGCTTGGCGGTGTCCAGCTGGGCCAGGATACTCTTGGCCCCCTCCAGCTTCAAATTGATCGTGGTCTCGCTGTCCGGCAGGAGCATAAGGCCCCGTTCCGCCAGGGTGGTGTCCTCCCCCTGGAACTCGACGGGAATGTTGCTGACCTCTTTGCTGGCAGTGATATCCTGGGTGATGTCCACGTAGACCCAGATGCCCAAGGCCACCAGGATAGAGATTACAAGGTAAAAACTGTTTCTCCGCTTATCACTGTTCATTGCCGCCCTCCTCCTTTCTGAAAGCGAAGAGCCTGGCCAGGAAACGGCGCTTTTCCGACTGCCCGCTCTCGTCCTGGGGCATGAGCTCGTTGCGGAGGATGTTCTCCAGCGTCTCCGGCATCAGGTGGCGGCGGAGCATCCCGCCGATGGCCACACTGATGGAACCCGTCTCCTCCGAGACGATGATGACGACGGCGTCGGAGTTCTCGCTCATACCGATGCCCGCCCGGTGGCGCATGCCCAGGTCCCGGGAGAGGTTCACGTTCTTGCTGAGAGGCAGCATGCAGCCCGCGCCCAAAAGCCGCCCGTGGCGGATGATGACGGCGCCGTCGTGCATGGGGGCCTTCACAAAAAAGATGTTCTTCAAGAGCTCGCTGGAGACGCTGGCGTCCAGCACCGTTCCGCTTCGCACCATGTCGTCCAGCTGCATCTTCTGCTCAAAGACGATGAGGGCGCCGGTGCGGCTGCGGGACATCTCTGTGCAGGCCAGCACCGTCTGGGCGATCGTCCGCTCCAGCTCGGAGACGGTGTCCTGCCGGGAGAAGAGGTTCAGGAACTGGAATCGCTGGCTGCCCACCTGCTCCAAAACCCGGCGGATCTCCGGCTGAAAAAGGATGATGAGGGCCAGCACGCCCCACTCCAGCATCCGGCTCAGAATGAAGCTGATACCGTTGAGGTGAAGGATGGAGGAGAGGAACAGCACCCCCAGGAAGATCAGCACGCCCTTCAGGAGGTTTGCACCGCTGGTGGTCTTCAGCAATGTCAGGAGCTTATAGAGGAGGAAGGCCATCAGGGCCACATCCAGAAGATCCGTGACCCTGGTCAGCAGCAGGTACCTCCACACGTTTTCGATCCAAACGGAGAGCATCGGCGCATCGACTTCCTTTCTCTTTCCGGTGGCTGCTCCCGGGCCTTAGGCCCGGCGAATACCATCGGACACTCTTTAACCAGCATATTATACCGGAGTGAGGCCATCAATGCAAGGAAATCGGCGGAAAAGTTCACGGTCTGTTCAAGATTTGCCTCGGCAGATGCTATCCGTCGCCCGGAGGAAAGCGTCCACCTCCTCCGGCCGGTTGAAAAGAGAGAAACTGGCCCGGATGGTGCCGGTCTCCAGGGTCCCGGCGCTCCCATGGGCCAGGGGGGCGCAGTGAAGCCCCGTCCGCAGGGCGAAGCCCCGCCGGGAGAGAGCCTCCCCCAGGGTCTCCGGCGGGATCTCCCGGTGCCGGAAGGACAGCACCCCCATCTGCTCCGGCCCCTGGAAGACCTCCATCCCGGGAATCTGCACGAGCCCATCCTCTGCCCGGCGGCAGAGGGCGCACTCGTGCTGCTGGATGGCATCCGTCCCGATCTCCTCCACAAAACGGATGCCAGACAGGAGCCCCGCGATGCCGGGTACGTTGTGGGT
>CAMBID010000003.1 GCA_945867445.1 uncultured Clostridia bacterium
GACAGCGGCGCCTTCTTGATAAAAATCAAAGATTTTTATCAAGAAAGAGGATTACTTCAGCTTGCTGAGCTCGATGGCGATGCGGGCGGCGGTGCGGGCGTTGTTGTAGGCCAGCTGCAGGTTGGAGGCCAGAGACACCCCCTTGGTGTAGTCCTTGATGTGGGCCAGCAGGAAGGGGGTGGTGTCCTTGCCGTGGATGCCCTCGGCCTTGGCGGCCTCCAGGGCCCGGTTGATGACCTTCTCCATCTCGTCAAAGTCCAGTTCGTACTCCTTGGGGATGGGGTTGCCGATGACCACGCCGCCGGCGATGCCGGCGTCCCACTTGGTGTGGAGGATGCGGGCCATCTCCTCCGCGGTGTCGATCTTCCGGTCCACCTTGCAGCCGCTGCGGCGGCAGTAGAAGGCGGGGAAGTCCTCGGTGCCCATGCCCAGCACGGGCACGCCCATGGTCTCCAGATACTCCAGGGTCTTGGGGATGTCCAGCAGGCTCTTGGCGCCGGCGCAGACCACGGCCACGGAGGTGTGGGCCAGCTCCTGCAGGTCGGCGGAGATGTCCATGGTGGTCTCGGCCCCGCGATGGACGCCGCCGATGCCGCCGGTGGCAAAGACGCGGATGCCGGCCAGCTCCGCGATCATCATGGTGGTGGCCACGGTGGTGGCGCCGGTGAGGCCCTCAGAGAGGTAGACAGCCACGTCCCGGCGGCTGACCTTGCCCACATTCTCCGCCCGGCACATGAGCTCCAGCTCCTCGCTGTTAAGGCCCACCTTCAGCTTGCCGCCGATGATGGCGGTGGTAGCGGGGACGGCGCCCTCGGCGCGGATGATCTCCTCCACCTTGTGGGAGAACGCCAGATTCTCGGGGTAGGGCATGCCGTGGGAGATGATGGTGGACTCCAGGGCCACCACGGGGCGGCCCTTTGCCAGGGCGGTCTGGATCTCAGGGGTGACAGAGAGATACTTGGTATTCATCGTATACTTCCTTTCTTCCGGTATCGGAACAGTGTATGGAGCGGTGCCCCTTGTGAACATTTCCTGACTGCGCGCTTGACCGGGGGCAAGCGCGGGGATCAGAGCTTCTCGCAGCGGAGGCCGTCCCGGTCCATGATCTCCCGCACGGCCCGGGCGGAGATGCCGGGGTGGATGGTGGCCTGGTGGGAGATGGCCATCCGGGAGGCGGCGGTGGCAAAACGCAGGGCCTCCTCCACCGGGGTATCCTGGAGGTGGGCCGTCAGCAGGGCGCCCAGGAAGGCGTCTCCCGCGCCGGTGGCGTTGACGATCCGGTCCATGGGCGGGCCCCAGGCGGCGTAGGCGGGACCGCTTTTCTGGTAGCAGCGGCAGCCCCGGCGGCCAAGGCTCACCACCACCCGCTCCGCGCCCCGGTCCAAAAGGGCCTCACAGGCGGCGGAGAGGTCGCCGTCGTTTTCAATCTTGCGGCCGGCCATGATCTCAGTCTCCAGGAGGTTGGGCTTTACGGTGTGGTAGCCGTGGAGGTCGCCGGTAAACTTCCGGGCGTAAGCGGTGCTGACGGGGTCCGCGAAGATCGGGATGTCCTCCCCATAGCTCTCCCGGACGTAGTCCAGGACCTCCTGGGGAAGGCCGCCGTCCATGACGATGGCAGCCGCGCCCCGGAGGAGGGAATGCTGCTTTCTGAGGAAGTCCACGCTGAGCTTCTGCAGTACCCGCATGTCCGACATGGCGAGAGCCATCTCGCCGTTGGAATCGTGCAGGGAGAGGTACGTGGAGGAGCTCTCCCCCTCCAGGATCAGGAAGTGGGAGACGTCGATGCCGGCGGCCACGCACTCCCGGCGGATCTTCTCACCGTAGATATCGTCCCCAGTGACGGAGATCAGCTTGACGCCGGCTCCCAGGCGGGAGGCGTTCTCGCAGATATTGTGGGTGACGCCGCCCACGGACATGCTGATGAAGCCGGGGTTGGAGTCCTCCATCACGAGCTTCTCCCGGCTGCGGCCCATAAGGTCGATGTTCACCGCGCCGATGCCCACCACGTAGCGCTCCGGCTCCTGGGAAAGGACGTAGCCCTTGCCCAGGATGTAGCCCTTTTTGGCAAGGTTTGAGATGTGGACCGCCACGGAGGAGCGGGTGATGCCCGCCTTCTCCGCCAGCTCCTGCTGGGAGATGCGGGGGTTTTCCCGGATCCAGTCCAGGATCTGCTGTTCCCGCTGGGTCATTTCCGGACCTCCCTTTTCAAAAAACTAAGCAAATGTTTAACGGTAATCCAACGCTTATCCATGGCCTATTATAGCCGGAAACGTCCGGTTGTCAAGGGGGAAAAGGGAGGGAGCGCGGGTCCGGGCAAGATTCCCAGATTCGGTAAAACCTTAACTGCTTATCGGCTGAACTCAGCAAGCCACAACAACTTGATGATATTGTCCATATTCCCGGGCAGGCGGTATGATACTGCTTCCGTTTCAACCGCCGCATGACTGGCAATCAGGTCTTCCTTCGCTTAACCAGAGCTGTTGCTGCATCTTGTGGTGTGCCGAGTTAAACCGATAAACATTAAAATTTTTATTTGTTCCGCACAAAAACTTCCTGATAAGAGTTGGTTTTTAGACGAAAAAATCAATGGGAAACGAATTTTTGTTGACAGCCTCCCATTTTCTTTGCTATAATAATATATCTTGAACAATAGAAAAAGCCTTGCGCTTCAAGACAAAGAGGCCCATTTGTGGTACAATAGGTGCAGGGAAAACAACAAAAATCAGGGAAAACCCTTGCCCCTGGAGGACAGCTCTGTATCGTTGCAGCAATGGTCAGATCAGCCTGGCAGATTTTAAACAGCCGGTTGGCATGAATCTGAAGGAAAGCAACCGTTGGGAAAAGAAAGCCCAGACGATTCCTTGGCCGGAGATTGAGAAGCGGTACGCCGCGCTGTTTCCCAACCGCAAAGGCAATGTGGCCAAGCCGCTGCGTTTAGCGTTGGGAGCCTGCATCATCCAGGCGGAGTATGGTTTCGCAGATGAAGAAACCGCCTTTATGATCCAGGAGAACCCGTATCTGCAGTACTTCTGTGGGTACCCCGGCTATGATGACGAAACGCTGCCCTTTGCCCCATCCCTGATGGTGTATTTCCGCAAGCGGCTGACGCCGGAAGTTCTGGGGGAGATCAATGAGATGATTGTACGGGACGCAGCGGACAAGATCTACCGAAACCGTGAGAATCTCAACGATTGCAAGGAGCACGGAATCCGGCTCTCCGGTCCGGCACTGGGACGTCCCAGGAAGGGCGAGACCAGAGACAAGGCTCAGGATTCCCGGGATGAGTGCGAGCGGGTAGAAGTGGAGCGCCGGTTCCGTCTGGCGAAGCGCAAATGCGGCATGGGACTGGTCACCGCAAAGCTGAAGGAGACTGCCGCCCATGTGATTGCCATGTCTGTTCTGGTGCTGAATCTCCGCAAGATTCCGTGCGCCATTTGGCAACTACTTGTGTTTTTGCGGGCAATTCTCTCGCCCAAGGAAAAATGGGCCATTGTTCAGTAGTCATCATAATAAAAAGAAACGGCCCCGGCGGCGCGAGGGAGGATCCCGCTGCCCGCGGTGAATCAGGGATCGGATGAAAGGGGGATCTCCGTGAATTTTCGGCAGCTGGAATATGTGGTAGAGGTCAACCGCTGCGGCTCCATCAACCGGGCGGCTCAGGCGCTGTTCATCTCCCAGCCCGCCCTGAGCTCCGCCATCCGGGAGCTGGAGAGCGAGTTGGGCTTCCCCGTCTTCGTGCGGAGCTCCAAGGGTATCGTCTGCACGGCGGAGGGCAAGCGCTTCCTGGCCTCGGCCCAGCAGATACTGCGGCAGGTCAACGAGATGCGCAGCGGCCGCTCCGGCGCGGCGGAGGAGCTGCCCGCCATCCTGCGGGTGTCCAGCGGGCGGTACTCCATCCTCTCCAAGGCCGTGATCCGCTTCTACCAGCAGGAATTTGAGGGGGCGGAGAAGTTCTCCCTCTACGTCAACGAGAGCGGCAACGCCGACGTGGTGCAGGACGTCTTCAACCGGCGGGCGGACCTTGGCATCATCCACGTGCGGAACATCTATGAGGATTCCTGGCGCAAGAGCCTGGAATCTCGGGGGCTGGAGCACAAGCTGCTCTTCACCGCCCGGTCCTGCGTCACCTTCCGCAGCGACCATCCCCTGGCCCGGAAGCGGGATCTCACGGTGGAGGACCTCTATGACTATCCCCAGATCCGGACCACCAGCAAGATGGCGGAGTATTGCAACTATGACGCGACGCTGCCCTTCGACGTTTACGGCAGCGTGGAGAAGAACATCTTCACCAACAACCGATGTACCCTCTACGACATGCTGGCCGCCACGGACGCGGTGTTTCTCGGCATCAAGAGCCAGTATGTCACGGAGTTCCACCCGGGGCTGGAGACCCGGCCCCTCCCCGGCGACGACCGGGAGTGGAGCGTTTACTATGTCAAGCTGAAGAGCAATCCCCTGCAGCCCTACGCCCAGCGCTTTCTGCAAATCCTGAAGGAGCTGGCGCAGGCGGAAAACTCCAACGAGTGAGCAGAGCGGGCACCCGGATCGGGCGCCCGCTTTCCGTATCCTCCCCGGCGGTCCAGGCTATAACCCCCGGACTATAACGGCAGTAAAAAACCGAGATTACACAAGAAAAAGCAGCTATGATACACTAAAACCGACAAAAAGAGCGGGGGTTCCATCGTTTTTCCCGTCAGAATGACGGATTGCACAAAAAGTACGTGTTATTTTTAACAAAGCATACAAAAGATAGGGCCGGACACGGCGCAGTCGCCCCCGTCCCCAGTCAAAAGGAGGATTTCTTGTGAAGAAAATGCCTGTGCTCCTGACTTTCGACATTGACGGCGAGACCCTTTGGCGCTGTCGGGACCCCAAGAACGCGGAGCGGCCCGTGATCCTCTCTCAGGGACAGTACGGCCCCGAGACGGCCATGCCCCGCATCCTGAAGCTGCTGCGCCGCCACGGCGTCCACGCCACCTTCTTCATCCCCGGCTTCACCGCGGAGGAGTATCCCGACATGGTCCGCGAGATCGCCGCCGAGGGCCACGACATCGGCAACCATAGCTGGAGCCACACCTATCCCGACAACATGGACGGCCGAGGGCAGGAGGAGCGGGAGTACCACGACTGCAGCGACATCCTGGAGAAGCTCACCGGCCGGCGGCCCAAGGGCTACCGCTCCCCCGCCTGGGAGTTCAGCCCCTACAGCATCGACATCCTGGAGAAGATGGGCGACATCGAGTACTCCAGCAACATGATGAACACCGAGGAGATCCGCTACCTCACCGTCAATGGCCGGAAGTCCAAGCTGGTGGAGCTGCCCATCCACTGGGTGCTGGATGACGCCGCCTTCTGGCTCTACAGCGTCCGGACCCCCGGCAAGTGCATGCAGCCCCTGGCCGCCGTGGCCGAGTACTGGCGGGAGGAGTTCGACGCAATCCTGGAGGAGTTCCAGGAGCAGGTGGAGGAGAAGGGCGATTCCGATATCTGCTTCGTCCTCACCTGCCATCCCCAGATCATCGGCCGTCCCGCCAAGGTGAAGCTGCTGGACCGCTTTGTCCAGCACATGCAGGATACCGGCGCCGTGGAGTTCCTCACCGGCACCGAGGCCGCGGACCGTTTCCGGGCCACGCATCCCTTCGAGGAGAACTGACCGACGACAAAAAAAGGAGAACGGCATGAGTAAATACAACTTCATTTCTGAGCTCTGCGGCAACTACCCTGTCTCCGGCATCCGGGCCATGTTCGACCTGGCGGCGGGCTATCCCGGCGCCATCAACCTCTGCAACGGCGAGCCCAACTTCGAGACCCCCAAGCACATCGTGGAAAGCGCCGTCACTGCCCTGCGGGAGGGGCGCACCAAGTACGGCACGGAACCGGGCCTGCCCGCCATGCGCCAGGCCGTGGCCAACAAGTACATCGCCCAGTTCGGCCGGGAGTACGACATCGACAACGTGATGGTGACCCTGGGCGGCGTGGAGGGCATCTTCATGAGCCTCTCCGCCATCCTGAACCCCGGCGACGAGGTCATCATCCCCGACCCCGCCTACACCTGCTACGAGGGCCAGGTGCTGCTGCTGGGCGGCAAGCCCGTCCGGGTCCCCCTCTATGAGGAGCACGGCTTCCGGCTGCAGCCGGAGGACCTGGAGGCGGCCATCACCCCCAGGACCAAGGCCCTAATCGTCACCTATCCCAGCAATCCCCTGGGCGCCGTGCTGGACCGGGCCGACGGCGAGGCCCTGGCCAAGGTCATCGCCCGGCATCCCATCATGGTGATCTCCGACGAGGTCTATGAGAAGATCCTCTTCGACGGGCGGGAGCACTTCAGCCTGGCCCAGATCGAGAGCATCAAGGACCAGGTGCTGGTGGTGAACAGCCTCTCCAAGACCTACGCCATGACGGGCTGGCGCCTGGGCTATGTGGTGGGTACCGACAAGGACCTGATGCGCCACATGTTCAAGATGCAGCAGGCGGTGGTCTCCTGCCTGCCCATCTTCACGATGCAGGCGGGCGCCGACGCCATCAGCGGACCCCAGGACTGCGTGGAGGAAATGCGCCGGCACTACGAGCGGCGGCGGAACCTCCTGGTGGACGGCCTCAAGGACATCCCCGGGATGAAGCCCTTCAAGACGGAAGGCTCCTTCTGCACCTTCATCAACATCAAGGATTTCGGCGTCTCCTCCTGGGAGCTCTCCAAGGAGCTTCTGGTGAACGCCGGGGTCATGACCATCGCCGGCAGCGCCTTCGGCAAGATGGGGGAGGGGTACCTGCGCATCTGCTTCGCCAACTCCGACGAGAACATCCTGGAAGGCGTCCGGCGCATCCGGGAGTATATCCAGCGCCGCGACGGCTGAGAAACGACTGAGAAAGGAGCGGAACCACATGAAAAAGATCCTTGGCATCTCCGGCAGTCCCCGCAAGGACGCCAACACTGACCGGATGCTGCACTACGCTCTGGAAGCTGCCGAGAGCGTGGGCAACATCACCACGGAGGCCATCTATCTCCGGGACTACAACATCCACAGCTGCAAGGGCTGCTTCGCCTGCTGCCGGGAGCCCGGCATGAAGGACGGCGGCATCCACGCCTGTGCCCTTTTCCGGGACGGGATGGACGAGATCTATCCCAAGCTGAAGGAGTGCGACGGCCTGATCCTGGCCTCTCCGGTGTACTTCGGCAGCATCTCTACCCAGCTCAAGCAGTTCATGGACCGCACCGAGGGTCTTCTGCGCTACGGCACCAGCCAGTACCAGTATGGCCTGCAGGACAAGGTGGGCGGATGTCTGGCCGTAGGCGGCAACCGCAACGCCGGCGAGGAATTCGCTCTGCTGACCATGCAGTACTACTTTGAGATCCACGACATGATCGTGGTGGGCAGCGGCGGCGAGCCGAGACCTGGCTGCTACCTGGGCGGCGGCTGCACCACTCACCCCGAGCGGGGCTCCGTCCGGGACGCCGTGGAGCAGGACGAGATCGGCCTCAAGAGCGCGAGAAACACCGGCATCCGGGTGGCAAAGACCGTACTCCGCTACGCGAAGTAAGACCCACGCATAAACCACGCGCGCATATCCCCCCCCACCGCACCTGTCAGGAAAGACCGCAGCGACGGAAAAATTAAAGGAGGACAAAGCACATGGTAGACGCATTGAACAACTTTTTCGGCCAGATCAGCAACTTCCTCTGGGGCAACTTCTATATGATCGTTCTCGTGGCGACGGGCGTGATGTTCACCGTCCGGCTGGGCTTCCCCCAGATCCGCCACCTGGGCGACAGCTTCCGCCTGACCTTTGCGGGCATCCGCCAGAAAGATAAGGCCGGTAAGGATGGCATGTCCGCCTGGCAGTCCCTGGCCACCGCCATCGCAGGCCAGGTGGGCACCGGCAACATCGCCGGCCCTGCCACCGCCATCATGGCCGGCGGCCCCGGCGCCATCTTCTGGATGTGGGTCAGCGCCTTCTTCGGCATGGGCACCATCTTCTCCGAGGCCGTGGCGGCCCAGAAGTACAAAGCCACCCTGGAGGACGGCACCGTCATCGGCGGTCCCGCCTACTACATCAAGGCCGCCTTCAAGGGCAAGCTGGGCAGCGGCCTCGCCACCGCCTTCTCCATCTTCCTCATCGTGGGCTTCGGTCTCGCCGCGGCCCTCATTCAGGGCAACACCATCAGCGAGGCTTTTAGCTACTCCCTGAACGTGCCCCCCATCGCCATCGGCGTGGTGGTGGCCATCCTCACCATGATCGTTGTAGTGGGCGGCCGGCAGCGCATCGCCGCCTTCGTCACTACCTGCGTACCCCTGATGTCCATCATTTATATCGTGGCCGGCCTCATCGTGATCATCGTCAATATTGAAAACCTGGGCCCCGCTATCAAAATGATCTTCGTGGGCGCCTTCAATCCCCGGGCCGTGGCCGGCGGCATGTTCGGCATCGGCATCAAGGAAGCCATGCGTTACGGCATCGCCCGCGGCCTCTTCTCCAACGAGGCGGGCACCGGCTCTACTCCCCACGCACACGCCGTGGCAAAGGTCAAGCATCCCTGCGACCAGGGCATCGTGGCCATGATGAGCGTCTTCATCGACACCTTCATCATCCTGAACATCACCGTTCTCATTATCCTCACCAGCGGCGCCTACACCACCGGCCAGGACGGCATCGTGCTCACCCAGATCGCCTTCAGCAACGTCTTCGGCAGCGTCGGCCATATCCTCATCTCCATCTGCATTTTCTTCTTCTCCTTCTCTACCATCATCGCAGGCTACTTCTACGGCCAGTCCAACGTGCTGAAGCTCTTCGGCAACAAGGGCGTGATGCCCTACAACGTGTTCATCGCCATCTTTGTGCTGCTGGGCGCCGGCGCTTCCGTGAGCCTGGTGTGGAGCATCTGCGACGTCTTCAACGGCTTCATGGTGGTGCTGAACATCCTGGGCCTCTGGGGCATCAGCAACGTGGTCGTAAAGCTCTGGAAGGAGTATCAGAAGGATCCCGACCTGCCCACGACGCTGAAGGACGTGAAGGCGGCCAAAGAAGCCGCCAAGGCAGCGAAAAACTGATCCCTGCGGGTATCCGGTCCGTCGGGACACCGGCGGTCCGGATACCGTCATTTTGTCCCCGGCGGAACTGGAAGGGAGGCGCGCTATGAACATCCCGGATCCTATAATTATCGTGGGCCATTATGGCAGCGGGAAGACGGAGTTCGCGGCGAATCTCGCCCTGGCGCTGAGCCGGGCGGGAAGGCCCGTCCTGGCGGCGGACCTTGACATCGTGAACCCCTACTTCCGGCTGCGGGAGCTGCGGGAGGACTTCGCCCCGGAGAACATCCGGGTGATCTCCAGCTATTACGAGGACGAGATGTGCCTGGATTCCCCGGCTCTGGCCGCCTCCCTGCGGAGCTGCTTTGAGCCGGAGGGGACCGGCGAGGCCAGGATCGCGGACGTGGGGGGCGATCCCGCCGGGGCCACGGTGCTGGGGCGCTACGCCGCGCTGCTGCGGGGACAGGAGTACGGCATGTGGCTGGTGGTAAACGCCAACCGCCCCCAGACCCGGGAGGCCGCCCAGGTGGCCGCCTACATCGACGCCATCCAGCGGGCCAGCCGCCTCCAAGTAACGGGCCTCGTCAACAACACCCACTTTCTCCGGGAGACCGGGGCGGAGGACGTCCTGCGGGGCGACGCCCTGGTCCGGGAGGTGGGAAAGCTCACCGGGCTCCCCGTGATCTGCACGGCGGCGGAGGAGCGGCTGCTCCCGGCACTGCGGGACGCGGACCTCGCGGGGGAGCTCTTCCCCATGACCCTGCGGATGCGGCCGGACTGGCTGGACCGCTGAGGACCAACGGGGAAAGGATCAACTTTCTCAGGAAGGAAAGGTACTATGGCATTTCGAGTGACATTTCTGCGGGACGCCTGCAAGGGCTGCGAGCTCTGCATGGCGTTCTGTCCCAAAAAGCTCATCGTCGCGGACAAGAGCGTTCTCAACAAGAGCGGCATCCATCCCGCCGCCATCCGCGACAGCAGCCAGTGCGTGGGCTGCCTCAGCTGCGTGATGATGTGTCCGGACGCCGTCATCACCGTGGAAAAACTGGACGAAGGGGAGGAGGCGTGACATGGCGAAGGTATTGATGAAGGGCAACGAGGCCATGGCGGAGGCCGCCATCCAGGCCGGCTGCCAGGCGTTTTTCGGCTATCCCATCACGCCCCAGAGCGAGATCCCGGAGTACTTCTCCCGGGAGCTGCCCCCCAGAGGCGGACTTTTCCTGCAGGCGGAGAGCGAAATGGCCGCCATGAATATGGTCATGGGCGCTTCCGCTGCCGGCGGACGGGTGATGACCTCCACCTCCGGCCCCGGCTTCTGCCTGAAGCTGGAGGCCCTGGCCGCCATGACCCTGACCCGCCTGCCCGCGGTCATCGTGGTGGTGATGCGCAGCGGCCCCGCCTTCGGCACCATGAAGGCCGCCCAGGAGGACTACCGCATGTGCGGCAACGGCGGCTACCGGGTGGTGACCATGGCCCCCTCCGACGTGCAGGAGGCCGCCGCCATGGTCTACGAGGCCTTTGACATCGCCGACCAGTACCGCAACCCCGTGGTCATCCTGGCGGACGGCATGATCGGCCAGATGATGGGCTCCGTGGACTTTGACCGGATGCCGCCCCGTCGGGAGAACCTCCCGGCCAAGGACTGGGCCCTCCGGGGCAGCGATTCCCGGGGCGGAAAGGCTCAGGCCATCCTTTTCCCCGTGGGAACCGCCCATTACATCGAGAAGAATATCGCCGAGACGGAGCTCTACCCCGCCCTCATCGCCAACGAGACCCGGGTGGAGTCCATCGGCGTGGAGGACGCCGACATCGTCCTCGCCGCCTACGGCACCGCCTCCCGGATGTGCCGGGCGGCCATGGAGACCCTGAAGGGCGAGCTGAAGCTGGGCCTCATCCGGCCCAAGACCCTCTGGCCCTTCCCCTATGAGGCCTTTGAGGCCGTGAACCCCAAGTGTAAGGCCATCATCTGCCCGGAGATCAACATCATGGGCCAGATGATCGACGACGTGAAGATCGCCGCCGCCGGCCGCTGGCCGGTGAGCCACGTGGGCGATTCCCGGACGGATTTCCTGACGCCGGACGCCATCGTGGAGAAGGTCCGCCAGGTCTGGAAGGAGGTAAACGCATGAGCACCCCGCTGAACCACAGACCCCATTCCCTCAACGACAGTCCCTTTACCTTCTGCCCCGGCTGCTCCCACGGCATCATCGTCCAGCTGGTGACCTCCGTCATTGACGAGATGGGCATCGGCGGCGACACCGTGTGCGTGGGCTGCGTGGGCTGCGGCGGCTATCTGCCCTGGTTCATGAACACTGACACCATCTGCTCTCTCCACGGCCGGGCCCCCGCCAACGCCACCGGCATCAAACGGATCCAGCCGGACAAGGTGGTCTTCACCTATCAGGGCGACGGCGACCTGGCCTCCATCGGCACGGCGGAGATCGTCCATGCCGCCCACCGGGGCGAGAAGATCACCACCATTTTCGTCAACAACACAACCTACGGCATGACCGGCGGCCAGATGGCCCCTACCACCTTGGTTGGCCAGAAGACCACCACCTCCCCCTACGGCCGGGACGCCGCCCACTGCGGCAAGCCCATCCGGGTCTGCGAGATGCTCTCCGCCATCGACGGGGCGGCCTTCCTGGAGCGGGTGGCGGTGGACAGCCCCGCCAACGTCCGCAAGGCCAAGAAAGCCATTCGCCGGGCCTTTGAGTGCCAGCTCCAGGGCAAGGGCTTCGCCCTGGTGGAGGTCCTGGCCGCCTGCCCCACCAACTGGGGCATGACGCCGGTGGAGGCCGTGGGCCGCATCCGCTCCGAGATGATCCCCTACTACCCGCTGGGGAACTTCCGGGATTTTGAGTGAGCAGGGAGGGCAGCGATATGTTCAGAAATACCATCATCGTGGCCGGCTCCGGCGGGCAGGGCGCCCTTCGGGTGGGGCAGATGATCGCCTACGCCGCCATCAACGAGGGCAACGAGGCCACCTGGCTCCCCTCCTACGGGGCGGAGATGCGGGGCGGCACCGCCAACTGCTCCGTGGTCATCTCCGACGAGGAGATCCCCTTCGCTATGGTATCCCAGCCGGGGTGCTGCATCGTGATGAATAACGCCTCCCTGGCGAAGTTCCAGGCCGCCATCCAGCCCGGCGGCACCCTGATCCTGGACAGCTCCATGGTGGACGCTCCCGTGGAGCGGACGGATCTGCGGGTGGTCCGGGTGCCGGCGGACGTCATCGCCGAGGAGGAGGGCAACTCCCGGGGCGCCAACATGGTGCTGCTGGGGGCCTATGTGGCCGCCTGCGGCGGCATCAGCATGGACGCCGTCTGCCAGAACATCGACCACAGCTTCACAGGCTCCAAGGCCAAGTACGCCGAGTCCAACAAGCGCCTGGCCCGCCGGGGATACGAACTGGTGGCGTCCCAGGGGAACTGAGGAGGAGCGCATGGAAAAGGTCTACCGTCTTTTTGTCATCAATCCCGGCTCCACCTCCACCCGGGTCGCCTACTATGAGAACGACCGGGAGGTCCTGGGCACCAAGCTGGTCCACCCCTCCCAGGAGATCGCGAAGTACCGGACCATCAACGACCAGCTGCCCATGCGCCGGCAAATGGTGCTGGACTACCTGGAGGAGGCCGGCATCCATGAGCTGGACGCCATCGTCTCCCGTGGCGGCGGCGGCCGGCCCATCCACTGCGGCGGCTATGCCATCACTCCCCTGATGGCCGAGGAATGCAGCCGGGCTCCCTGGCCCCACGCCTCCAACCTGGGCGTAATGATCTCCATCGACCTGATGGAGCGCTTCCACGTGCCGGGCTTCATCTACGACGCCCCCCTGGCGGATGACTTCATTGACCTCGCCAAGGTCTCCGGCCTGCCGGAGCTCCCCATCCAGCGGGGCGCGGGCCATCCCCTCAACGAAAAGGCCGCTGGCTACCGGGTGGCGGAGAAGCTGGGCGGGAAGTATGCCGACTACAACTTCATTATCTGCCACCTGGGCGGCGGCATCACCGTCAACGCCCACGCCAAGGGCAAGATCATCGACTCTCACATCAACGCCTTCTCCCCGGAGCGGGCGGGCGCCCTGCCCATGGTGGCCTTCACCAAGAAGTGCTTCTCCGGGGACTGGGACTATGACACCGCCTTCAAGCGTCAGATGGGCGGCGGCGGGCTTGTGGCCTACCTCGGCACCAGCGACGTGCAGGAGGTGGAGCGCCGCATCGACGCCGGGGACAAGGATGCGGATTTCTACTTTGACGCCATGATCTATCAGATCGCAAAGGACATCGGCGGCATGGCCACCGTGATGAACGGCCAGGTGGACCGGGTGATCCTCACCGGCGAGATCGCCCGCTCCCAGCGCCTGGTGGAGCGGCTGCGCCGCCGGGTGGAGTTCATCGCCCCGGTGGAAGTCGTCCCCGGCGCCGTGGAGATGGACGCCCTGGTGGCCGGCGCGCTGCGGATGCTGCGGGGGCAGGAAGAGATCCGGGATTACGACACGGAACGCAACGACTGAGAAAGGCGGCTGCCAATGAAGAACAAAGTGCATGTTATGATCTCCAACCGGCATATGCACCTGAACCGGGAGGCTCTGGACATCCTCTTCGGCGAGGGCTATGAGCTGACGGTGAAGCGCCCCATGGCGCCCCCCATCTTCGCCGCCAACGAGACGGTGACCCTCCAGGGCCCCAAGGGCAGGATCGAGGGCGTCCGTATCCTGGGGCCGCTGCGGAACTATAACCAGGTGGAGATCCTGCGGGCAGACAACTTCGTCCTGGGGAGCCGCGCCGAGGTGAAGATCTCCGGGTCCCCGGACCTGGCCCCCCTGACCGTCATCGGCCCCAAGGGCAAGATCGATTTTGACTCCGTGGCGGTGGTGGCCCTGCGGCACATCCACTTTGCCCCGGAGCAGGCCGCGGAATACGGCCTCCAAAAGGGACAGAAGGTCCGGGTGAAGGTCAGCGGCGAGCGGGAGCTGGTTTTCGGCGACTGCCAGGTGGTCTTCACCGACGGGATGGAGGAACCCATGATGCACGTGGACGTGGAGGAGGCCAACGCGGCCTGCATCACCAACATGGACGTCGTGGAGATCCTGCCCCCGGAGGAGTGAGAGAAACGGAGGTACCTTAGAATGCTTGAACAAGAGATGATCCGCCAGCTGGAGGAAGAGACCCAGGAGTATCTGGCGGACATGAAGCAGTTCGTGGAGCTGGAGTCCCCGTCCTTTGAGCGCAAGGACGCCTCGGACCGCTGCTGCGACTTCCTGGAAGAGAAGTTCGGCGGCCTGGGCTTCCAGATGCGCCGGATCCCCCAGGCGGAATGCGGCGACCACCTGTACGGCGAGCTGGGCAGTGGCCGCAAGCGAATTTTGATTGTGGGGCATTACGACACCGTCTTCCCGGTGGGAGCTCTCGCCACCATGCCCTTCCGTGTAGAGGGGAACAAGGCCTACGGCCCGGGCATCCTGGACATGAAGGGCGGCATCATGATGGCGTACTTCGCCATCCGGCTGCTGCAGCGCCGGGGCCTCATGCCCGAGGGCTGCGTGGGTGTCTTCTTTAACGGCGACGAGGAAACCGGCAGCTTCCACTCCAGCGACCTCATTATCGAGGCCGCCCGGCAGTACGAGAGCGTCTTCGTGATGGAGCCCGGCGTGGACGACCTCCACGCCATCAAGACCCACCGCTTCGGCCGGGGCACCTACCATGTCATCGCCCACGGCAAGGCAGCCCACTCCGGCTCCAACAGCCACCAGGCCATCAGCCCCCTGATGGAAATTGCCCGGCAGCTGCTGCGGGTGGAGAAATGGGACAAGGAGCTGAACGGCTCCGTCACCCTGGCCCCCACCGCCATAGAGGGCGGCGAGAAGGAGACCTGCATGATCCCCGAGGCCGCAAACTTCACCATGGACGTGCGCTACGCCACCCGGGAGCTCTGCGAGAAGGTCCACGGGGAGATCATGGCCCTGCAAGCCATCGATCCCCGGGTCCGGCTGGAGGTCCAAGGCCGGGTGGACAAGCCTGTGATGCTTACCGAGCCCGCCCTCTTTGAGAAAGCCAAGGAGCTGGCCAAGCCCTGCGGGCTGGCACTCCGGGGCATCAGCATCGGCGGCGGCAGCGACGGCAACTTCACGGCGGACGCCGGCGTCCCCACGCTGGACGGCCTGGGTGCCTCCGGCGCGCTGCTCCACAACCCCGGCGAGTTCCTGAATGTGGACCACTTCCCCCAGCGGACGGCCCTGACTGCCCGGCTTTTGATGGAGCTGTAAGAATTCTGATCCACGGGCGGAACGCCCGATCCCTCCTTCCACGGCGGGAGACGTTTTCCGGACGTCTCCCGCCTCCTTCCTGCCAGAAAAGGGAACGGCGCTATCAGCGCCGTTCCCTCAGTCTGTCAACGAACCACCCCAAGGTGAGGCCTTGGGGTGGTTCGTTGACAGACTGAAAGGGGGAAGCACCTCCCGGTGCTTCCCCCTTGAAAATTTATTGA
>CAMBID010000004.1 GCA_945867445.1 uncultured Clostridia bacterium
CCCGCAGATGACGAGAGGCGCGCCGCACTTGCAGACCGCCTGGGCTGCGTGAGGATCGGCGAAGAAGTTGAACTCCGCCGCGGGAGTGGAGTTGCCGCCCCGGATGCCGCCGCCCTCGGCCCCGCCGCCCATGAGGAGGATGCGCTTGAGGAGGGAGGGGAGTTGGGGGTATTTGGCAAAGGCGATGGCGAGGTTCGTGAGAGGGCCGGTGGCCACCACCTGGAGATCCCCGGGCCGGCGCCGGGCCTCCTGCCAGAGGGCGTCCCAGGCCGGGGTGGTCAGGGCCTCGCCCCGGGGCTCCGGCAGCTCCGCGCCGCAGAGACCGTCTGCCCCGTGGACGTGGGTGGCGGTGCAGGGGTCCCGGAAGAGGGGACGGTCCGCACCGGGGTAAACGGGGACATTCAGGCCGGCCAGGGCGCAGACCCGGCGGGTATTGAGGAGGGTATGCGCCAGGGAGACGTTGCCGTTGACGGCGCTGATGCCCCGGATGTCCAGGGGCAGCCGGGAAGCCGCCAGGATGGCCTGGGCGTCGTCAATGCCGGTGTCCACGTCCAGCCAGACAGGGATCCGCTTTTCCATCATACCGGCACCTCCCGTCCATCGTAGAATTTGACTGCTTCCACCAGGAGATCCACGAAGCCCTGGCGGTCCACGTTCATGCAGCAGATGGCGTTGTCTCCGCCAAGGCGGTGGGAGGGATCCCCCACGGTGCAGCCCCGGCAGTACTCGCCCTGGGTCTCAATGGCCACGTGCATGGCCTGGCGGGTGAAGAGCTCCGGCCGCAGCAGCGACGCCACGGCGCAGGGGTCGTGGACGGGAGCCCCTGCGTAGCCGATCTCCCTGTGAAAGCGGTAGAAGAACTCCAGCCAATCGGCCACGATCTCCGCCACCTGGTTGCCCACGGCCCGGATGCGCTGGAAATCCTCCGGAAAGATGAGGGCCTTCTCGGTGACGTCCAGGCCGCACATCTGCACGGGGAGACCCGAGCCGAAGACGGCTTCCGCCGCCTCCGGGTCCACCAGGATGTTGAACTCCGCCGCGGCGGTCCAGTTACCATACGCGATGCCGCCGCCCATGACGCTGATGCCGGCGATCTTCGCCTTCAGCTCCGGGTGGGCCAGCAGGAGGGCAGCCACGTTGGTCTCGGGACCCGTGGCGATGATGACGACCTTGTCCTCGGATTCCCGAAGGACCTTGGCCATCAGCTCCACGGCGCTGAGGCCGGAGACCTCCGTGGCGGGTTCCGGCAGGGCCGGACCGTCCAGGCCGCTCTGGCCGTGGATGTTCCCGGCGGTAATGGGATCCGAGAGCAGGGGATGGTGGAGACCCATGGCCACGGGGGCGTCAATGCCCAGGAGGGTGCAGATGCGGCGGGCGTTGTAGGTGGTCTTCTCCAGGGTCTGGTTGCCGGCGCAGGTGGTGACGGCCCGGATATCCATCTTTGGGCTGGCCTTGGCCAGCACCCAGGCGATGGCGTCATCGTGGCCGGGATCGCCGTCCAGGATCACCGGGACGGGCTTTTCCCCCGCGAAGAGGGTAGAAAGATCAAACATGAATCAGCTTCCTTTCATCAGGATGAGAAAGCCCGCCGGAAGCCCCCACAGGGGACCCCCGGCGGGAAGTCATAGAAAGTTGCCGCTCGCCGCGGCGGAAAGGAACCGGTGCGTTTTCCCGGCGACGCATCCCAGGGTGGCTTCGCTTGCCGCTTTGCGGAGAAGGCCGCTTCCCCTTCTGCGCGGCGGGGAAAAGACTTCTCGCGGAGCGGATTGTCGATGCCCGGGGAGCGGCGGCACCTGATCGGAGTGCTCTTCCGTTTTCCGTCCGCAGCGGCGCTGCGGACGGAAGGGGGGTGGGTCGAAGAGGGACGTCCCCTCCTGAAATTACTTCGCAGTCTTCTCCAGCGCAGACGCGGAGTGCTGCTTCTTGACCCGGTGGCGGAGCACCAGGGCGAAGGCCACGAGGCCCAGGATGGTGACGAGGTACGGGATGGGCGTCACCAGGTTGGAGTCGATGCCCTTGGAGGAGACCTTGATACTGAAGGCCTGGGCGAAGCCGAAGACCAGGGCGGAGAGCATGGAGCCCACCGGTTCGCCGGCGCCCATAGCCTGGGCGGCCAGGGCGATGAAGCCGCGGCCGGCCACCATGTCCAGAGACCAGCCCATGGAGTAGTACATGCTCATGAAGGCGCCGCCGAAGCCTGCCATCAGGCCGGAGAAGCCGATGGCGATGTATTTGATCTTCAGTACGCTGACGCCCACGGAGGACGCGGCGTTGGGATTCTCGCCCACGGAGCGGATGTTCAGGCCCAGGGGTGTGCGGTAGAGCAGGACCCAGGTAAGGAACACCAGCAGGAAGGCCACATAGGTCAGGATGCAGTGGCCGGAGAGGATGGGCCCCAGGATGGGGATATCCTTGATCAGAGGGATATTCCAGGAGGGGATCTGATGGGCGGCGGTGATGAGGGAGGTGGTGGAGGCCAGGGCCTTGCCCTCGGTCTGCTGGGTGATGACCTTCACCAGGAAGAGGGTGCCGCCGGAGCCGATCATGTTGACGGCGATACCGGTGAGGATGATGTCCGTCTTCAGGTTGAAGGCGAAAAATCCCATCAGCAGGGACACCAGAACGCCGCAGAACAGGGCCACCACGAGACCCACGGCCCAGGAGCCGCTCCAGTAAGTCGTCAGGGAGCCGAAGAGGGCGGAGACCATCATGGTGCCCTCCAGACCGATGTTGGAAACGCCGGCCTTCTCGCCCACCACGGCGCCCAGGGTGGCGAAGAGGATGGGGGCGGTGATACGCAGGATGGAGAAGAAGAAATCAGTGTTGAAGATCAGCTGCAGCATCTTACTTCACGCTCCCTTCTGCGGTTTCGGCCGCGGCTTCGGCCGCGGCGGCCTTCTGGGCGGCCAGCTCCTCCTGGGCGCCCTTGACCACCAGGCGCTGGCGGTACTTGGCCAGGAACTGCTTGGCGGCGAAGAAGACGAAGATGACGGCCTGCAGGATGTCGATGAGCTGGGAGGGGACGCCGCAGTAGGTGCTCATCAGCAGGCAGCCCTTGTTGAGGTAGGCCATGAAGAAGGCGGCCAGGGGGACGAAGGCGGGGTTGTTGCCCGCGAGGATCGCGACGGTGATGCCCGTCCAGCCGTAGCCGGGGAGGGCGT
The DNA here is from genome assembly GCA_945867445.1 of uncultured Clostridia bacterium. GTDB lineage: Bacteria > Bacillota > Clostridia > Oscillospirales > Oscillospiraceae > Oscillibacter. Next base: position 3,162 of record CAMBID010000004.1, read on the forward strand.
TCCAGCTGTAGGCCGAGTAGCGGCCCAGCATCTCCACGCCGCCGCCGATACCGGCCAGCGCGCCGCCCAGCACCTGGGACAGGATCACGATGGCGGCCACGTTCATGCCGGAGTAGCGGGCGAAGTCCTGGTTGATGCCGATCATGCGGATGCCGTAGCCCCAGCGGGTGCGGTACATGAAGAGGGAGGTGAGCACCACGAAGATGAGGGCGATGACAAAACCCCAGGTCAGCATGGAGCCGTTGTCGATGAGGGGGGCGATGCGGGCCTGCTCCTGGAAGGGGTAGCTCTGGATCTGGCCCTTGGTCTTATCCGCCAGATGGGTGTTCAGCAGGTACTTGATGAGGTACATGACCACGTAGTTCAGCATCAGGGAGTTCACCATCTCGCTGACGCCCAGCTTCGCCTTCAGCACGGCGGGGATCAGCATCATCACGGACACGGCCGCCGCGGCGGCCAGCACCGCCACCACCGGCAGCACGCCGGCAGGCAGGGGAACATAGACCGCGAAGAGGGCGGAAACGAAGGCGCCCAGCATGATGCCGCCCTCCGCGCCCAGGTTGAACTGGTTGGCGGAGAACATGACGCAGGTGGCAAGGCCGGTGAAAATGGTGGGGATCATGGCGGCCAGCACGTCGCAGATGTTCTTGACGTTGATGCTGCCGTTGGACCGGAACAGGGGGCCGATCAGCAGCTGGCGCAGGGCCTCGCCGGTGTGGGCCAGGCGGTCGCCGTCCGCGGAGACGAAGATTAGGACCGCGGCTACCAGCAGGGCAATGCCGATGGCGGCAGCGCCCCGGACCAGGGTGAAGGTCAGGCTCCGCCGGCGGGCGGCCTGCATGGCTTTCTTCTCATTCATGGCAAACCCTCCTGACTTCCTCCGGCGTCTGCCGCTTGAGACCCAGCATGTACTCGCCCATGACCTCATCGCTGAGCTCGGAGGTATCCTCGAAATAGGCGGCAATGCGGCCGCCGCACATGACCATCAGGCTGTCGGAAAGCTCCATGACCTCATTGAGGTCGGCGGAGACCAGCAGCACGGCCACGCCGGCGCGGCTCAGCTCCACCAGCTTCTTGCGGATGAACTCCGTGGCGCCCACATCGATGCCGCGGGTAGGCTGGTCGGCAATGATGAGGCAGGGATTGTTGGAGAACTCCCGGGCCACCACCACCTTCTGGATGTTGCCGCCGGAGAGGTTATCCACCCGCTGACTGCCGGACTTGCAGAGGACGGTATAATCCTGGATGAGCTGATCCACCTCAGCGTGGATGGACTTCATGTCGAACATGGGGCCCTTGTTGAGGCGCTTGGAACCGCAGCGGTCGGCGATCATGTTCTCCTGGATGCTGGCGGCGCCGGCGATGCCGTAGAGCATCCGGTCCTCCGGCACCAGGGAGACGCCCTTCTCCCGGATCTTCCGCTGGGAGACGCCCAGGATGTTCTCGCCGTTGACGGTGGCGGTGCCGGCATTGGGGACGTTCAGGTGGAAAAGCATGTCCACCAGCTCCTTCTGGCCGTTGCCCTCCACGCCCGCGATGCCCAGGATCTCGCCCCGGCGCAGGGAGAAGGACACCTTGTCCAGCATCTTCTTGCCCCACTCGTTGACATATTCCAGGTCCCGCACCCGCAGGACCTCGTCCCCGGGCTGGGCCTTATCCTTCTGGACCTTCAGCACGACGTCGCGGCCCACCATCAGGCGGGAGATCTCCTCCGCCGTCACGTCCTTGGTTTCATGGACGCCCATGGACTTTCCGCCCCGGAGGATCGTCATGCGGTCGGTGATCTCCATAATCTCGTTGAGCTTGTGAGAGATAAAGATCAGTGTATATCCCTGATTCTTCAGGTTGACCAGCTCCCGGAAGAGCTCGGTTGTTTCCTGTGTGGTAAGGACGGCGGTGGGCTCGTCCAGGATCAGGATCTTGGCGCCGCGGACCAGAGCCTTCAGGATTTCCACCTTCTGCTTCATGCCCACGGGGATGTCCATGACCTTGGCGTTGGGGTCCACCTCCAGGTTAAACTTCCTGGAGTATTCCTCCGTGATCTCCACGGCCTTCTTCTGATCGATGAAAAGGCCGGACTTCTTGGGCACCATGCCCAGGACCATGTTTTCCGCCACGGTGAGGCTGGGGACCAGCATGAAGTGCTGGTGCACCATGCCGATGCCCTTGGAGATGGCCACCGCGGGGGAGGAGAGATTGACCTTCTCTCCGTTGACCCAGATCTCGCCCGAGGTGGGCTGCTCCAGGCCGAACAGCATCTTCATCAGCGTGGACTTTCCCGCGCCGTTCTCGCCCATCAGCGCGTGGATCTCGCCCTTGCGGACGTTGAAATCCACATCCTGGTTGGCGGCGATGCCGTTGGGATACACCTTGGTGATCCCCTTCATTTGAACGACATATTCTTCTGCCATGCTGGGGGTCCCTCCCGTTCTGTGATTGCCGCGCGGTGGCGGGCCCGCCGGGCCGCCGGAACGGAAACCGCGCTTTTGCAGGGGTTTGCCGGATTCGGGGCGCGCCGCCCCGGGCGGCCTGCCCCCGCTCTTTCTTTGCGGGAATTTTGCGCGCAGCGGCGGAGTTCTTGCGGGAACTTTGCGCAAAGCGCCGCCACTATCCGAAGGAAGGGGGCTGGAGACCCAGCCCCCTTCCACGGGTTACAAAGGAACGTTGGCGCCGAAGCGGTCAGCCGTCAGGGCTGGACCTCGGTCCGCAGCTGGACGGCCAGATCGGGGCCACCCTCGGCGAGGGCGGAATCCACGGTGAGCTCGCCGTTCTTGATGGCCTCCTCGGCGGCGCTGATGGCGGCCTTCAGGTCATCGCTGGCATAGGTGGCGAAGTTCTTGTCGGTGACGATGCCGACGCCGCCCTCGGCGAGGCCCAGGGAGACTTCCTGGCCGAAGTAGGTGCGGCCGGCATCCAGCTCGTCAAAGAACCAGATCAGGGAGTTGCCGATGTTCTTCAGGCCGGAGGTCAGGGTGATGGCGGCCAGGTCAGAGCTCAGGGTCAGCTCCTGATCGGAGTCAACGCCCAGGAAGTAGGCCTTGCCGGTCTCGTAAGCGGCCTCAGCGGCGCCGTTGCCGGAGTTGCCGGCCACGCCCCAGATGATGTCGCACTTGTTGTCGTTGATCATGGACAGGCCATACTCCTTGGCGATGGCGGTGTCAACATAATCGTTGGTGTAGCGGACGTCGATCTTGATGTCGGGGTTGACGGACTGGGCGCCCTCAATGTAGCCGATGAGGAAGTCGTTGATGACGGGGGAATCCACGCCGCCGACGAAGCCGATGACGGCGTCCTCATTGATCTTCTCAATGGAGGTGTCGGTGGTCAGAGTGGCGGCATAAATGCCCATGAGGTAGCCCATGTCATTCTGTCTGTAGGTGATGTTCATGACATTGGCGCTCTGGCCGGCGTAGGTGTTGTCGTCGAAGATAACGTACTTCTGATCGGGATACTGATCGGCAACTTCCTTCAGGAAGTCGGGCATCTGATAGGTGCCGCAGATGATAACGTCATACTCACCGGACTCGGAGACCTCATACAGGGTGTCCTTCCACTTGGGCTTGTCTTCATCCAGACCGCCCATCTCGATGGTACGGTACTCGATGCGGCCGTCAGCCTTCAGCTGAGCCAGGCCGGCCTCGGCGGAGTCAAAGAAGGACTTGTCGCCCAGGTTGCCGTTGACGAGGTAGACCACGTTGTAGACCTTGGCCTCATCGCCGCCGGTGGAGCCGGAAGCGGACGCGGAGCCGGCAGGGGGATTCTTCTCACCGCAGGCGGCGAGAGAGAGCACCATGACCAGCGCGAGGAGCAGTGCTGCAAACTTCTTCATGAAATAACCTCCCGAAAAAATATATCCCGCTGCGTGAAGTCTTTAACGAAATTTTTACAACTTTACGGCATCGGGACGCAAACATTGTAATCATTTTTTCTGGGCTTGTCAAACTTTCTGATACAGTTTTTCTGTTTTAACCAAAAATTTTGAATGTTTCTCAGCCATTTGACTGCTAGCCCTCCTGCCATTTGTCCTTGACGGACAGCGCCGCCGGGGAGTATGCTGATAGAAAGACCTCTGCCGTGGCGTCTGCCGGGCATTTGTCCGCGGCAAGCGGACAGGAAAGGAGCGAAGCGTCGTATGAGATTTGACTTCCCCCAGGTGGAGCTCCACCTGCATCTGGATGGGTCCTTCCGGCCGGAGACGGTCTGGGAGCTGGCGGAGGCGAAGGGCGTGGCCATGCCCGCAAAGGACCTGGCCGGCTACCGGGACTACCTTGCCGCCACGGCGGACTGCGCCAGCGTCAACGAGTACCTGGAGCGCTTTGAGCTGCCCCTGCGGGTGATGCAGGACGCCGCGGCCCTGACCCGGATCACCCGGGAGCTGATTTGGGATCTCGCGGACCGGGGTACGGCCTACGCGGAGATCCGTTTCGCCCCCCAGCTCCACACGCGGGAGGGCCTGGATCAGCGCCGGGCGGTGGAAGCCGTTCTGGAGGGCCACCGTCAGGGAATGGCGGAGCGGCCGGACATCGATATCGGCATCCTTCTCTGCATGATGTGCGTGGGGCCGGAGACCGCCAACTGGGAGGCCAACGCCGAGACCGTGGAGACGGCGGCGGAGTATTTGGGCCGGGGCGTCGTGGGCATCGACCTGGCCGGGGCGGAGGGCATCGTACCCCTCAGGAACTTCGCGCCTCTCTTCCGCCGGGCCGCCGAGCTGTGTATTCCCTTCACCTGCCACGCCGGGGACAGTCCCGGCCCGGACACGGTGGCGGACGCCCTGGACTTCGGGGCCCGGCGCATCGGCCACGGACACCATATCTATCAGGACCCAGCTCTCGTGCGCCGGGCGGCGGCCCTGGGGGTGACCCTGGAGATCTGCCCCACCAGCAACATCCAGTGCAAGACCCAGCCCTCCTATGAGGCGCACCCGGCCAAGAACCTCATGGAGATGGGACTCGGCGTCTGCATTAACACCGACAACACGACGCTGGCGGGAGTTACTCTGGCGGACGAGTATGAGCACTGCGTCCATGAGATGGGCTTCACGTATGAGGATCTTCTCACCATGAACCGCTGCGCCATCCGAGCCTCCTTCGCCCCCATAGAGGTGAAGGAGCGCATCCTGACGGGGCTGAAGAAAGCCGCCCAGTGAAGCTGCGGATCATCGGCGGCAGCGGCAGCGGGAAGAGCACCCTGGCCCAGGCCCTGGGGGAGCGCTATGGCGTCCCCGTCTGCGACCTGGACCGCCTCCAGTGGGGCGGGGCCTACGGCCAGCGCCGTCCGGAGGCGGAGCGGGCCGCCATGCTCCAAGAGGTCCTCGCCCAAAGGGACTGGATCATCGAGGGCGTCTACTACGCCTGGACGGCGGAGACCTTCGCCCAGGCGGACGCCATCTGCCTCCTGGAGCCGCCCCTGGCCCTCTGCCGCCGCCGGGTCATCCGGCGCTACTACCGGCGAAAGCGCCGGGGCGCCGGCCATGGGGAGACGCTCCAGTCCCTCCGGGCGCTGCTCCGGTGGATGGATGCCTTCCAGACCCGGAACCTCCCGGCCATCCGGGAGACCCTGGCTCCCTACGAGGGGAAGACCCTCCGCGTCACGAAGGCAATGCCCACAGGGGACATCCTCTCGGCGCTGGAGGAAATCTTACTATAAATAGGATAGAAAAGGATAGAAACGCCGGGGCGGGCCCCGGCGGAAAGGGAGGATACCGATGGACTGCCTGTTCGTCATCGACTATCAGAACGATTTCGTGGACGGCGCCCTGGGCTTCCCCGGGGCGGAAAGATTAGACGCGGGCATCGCCGCGCGCATCCGGGAATACGGCCCCGGGCGGGTTTGGTACACCCAGGACACCCATTTTGAGAACTACCTGGAGACCCGGGAGGGAAAGCATTTGCCCGTGCCCCACTGCCTCCGGGGCAGCCGCGGCTGGGAGAACTACGGCGAGACCGGGAAAGCCCTGCGGGAAGTGGGGGCCGTGGGCATTGAGAAGCGCACCTTCGGCCTGGACGCCGGGGACCCGGAGGTCCTGGCGAAGCTGCCCAAGGAAGCCGAGCGCATCGAGGTCTGCGGGCTGGTCAGCAACATCTGCGTGGTCAGCAACGCCGTGACCCTGCAGAGCCGCTACCCCCTGGCCCAGATCGTGGTGGACGCCCGTCTCACCGCCAGCTTTGACCCTGCTTTGCACGAAAAGACCCTGGACGTGCTGACGGGCCTGCAGGTGGAGGTGTTGAATCGATGACGGAGCGGGAGAACCTGCGCTCCGGCCGCCTCTACCAGGCGGGGGAGCGGGGGCTCACCGCCGCCCGGGACCGGGCCAAGGAGCTCTGCTTCGAGTTCAATTCCCTTCGCCCCTCGGACCGGGCCGGGCAGGCCGCCCTTCTGCGGCAGCTTCTGGGAAGGGTGGGGCGGAACCCCTGCATTCTTGCCCCCTTCTGGTGCGACTATGGGGAGAACATCACCGTCGGGGACGACTTTTTCGCGAACCATGGCCTCGTCATCCTGGACTGCGCCCCCGTTACCTTTGGGAATCACGTGTTCCTTGCCCCCAACTGCGGCTTCCACACGGCGGGACACCCTGTGGACGCGGAACGCCGGAACGCCGGCTGGGAATACGCAAGGCCCATCACCGTGGGGGACGACGTCTGGTTCGGGGCCGGGGTGCAGGTGCTGCCCGGAGTCACCGTCGGCAGTGACTGCGTCATCGGCGCGGGCAGCGTGGTGACGGGGGACATTCCGGCCCACTCCGTGGCTGCGGGCAACCCCTGCCGGGTGCTGCGGCCCATCACGGAGGCCGACCGGGAGACCCACTTTGGCCCATCAGACGACTGACACAACAGAAATATAAAAATACAAGGAGGAAGCCCTATGCTGCAGCCTCACATCCAGTTGGATGAACCCGTCAACACCCGCTATGCCATCCTGCCCGGGGACCCGGGGCGGCTGGACCGCATCGCTTTGCAGTTGGAAGATGTGCGGGAGCTGGCCTTTAACCGGGAGTTCCGCTCCCTGAAGGGAAACTACAAAGGGATCCCCATCCTGGCCATCTCCACCGGCATCGGCGGCCCCTCCGCCGCCATCGCCATGGAGGAGCTGAGGAATATCGGCGTCCGGGCCCTGGTGCGCATCGGCTCCTGCGGCGCCCTGCAGGAGGGCATCGCCCTGGGCGACCTCATCTTCGCCTGCGGCGCCATCCGGGACGAGGGGACCTCCAAGGCCTATGTGGACGTCCGCTTTCCGGCGGTGGCGGACAGCCGTCTCCTCCGCTTCTGCGAGGAGGCTGCGGAGGAGCAGGGCTGGCCCTGGCACGAGGGCATTGTCCACAGCCACGAGAGCTTCTACATTGACACCAACGACCAGGAGTCCGAATACTGGTCTTCCAAGGGGGCCCTGGGCGCGGACATGGAGACCGCCGCCCTCCTCACCGCCGGAAGGCTCCGGGGCCTCCGGGCGGCGTCCATCCTCAACAATGTGGTCCTCTGGGGCAACGACACCGCCGACGCCATCGGCGGCTACGCCTCCGGGGAGGACATGACCGCCGTGGGCGAGAAGCGGGAGATCGCCGTGGCTCTCGAGGCGCTGTACCGTCTCAGCAAGGAGGAGAAGGCATGAAGGCACTCTATATCGACTGCTGCATCCGGGGGAAGGAATCCCGCAGCGCCAGGCTGGCTGAGGTCTTTCTGGAAAACCTCAGCCCGGAGTATGAGCTGACCCGCCGCCGCCTCATGGATGAGGCCCTCTACCCCCTGACGGCGGACTCCCTCCGCCAGCGGGACGCCCTTCTGGCCCAGGGGAAGAGCCGCCATCCCCGCTTCCGCTTCGCCCACGAGATCGCGGAGGCGGACCTCGTCATTCTGGCGGCTCCCTTCTGGGACCTGAGCTTCCCGGCCCTGCTGAAGGTCTACATCGAGAACGTCTCCGTGGAGGGGATCACCTTCCGGTCCACGGAGCAGGGCCTCCGGGGCCTCTGCCGGGGGAAGCACCTGGTCTTCCTCACCACCCGGGGCGGCATCTATGAGCCGGGCTCCGACTGGGAGCAGGCCGTACCGTACCTCAAAGCCATCCAGAGGTTCTTCGGCTTCGGTGACTTCCGGTATGTTGCTGCCGACGGCCTGGACATCCAGGGATACGACGGCGAGGCTGCCCTCCAAAAGGCCATGGACGAGGCCCGGGCCCTGGCGAAGGAACTGTAGTACGGAGTTCATACTCTTTCTTGATAAAAATCAAAGATTTTTATCAAGAAAGAGTATCAAATGCAATTCTTGGAAATCCCGTGCGCTCCGCGCCGTCCCATAGAAACCGGACGCGCTTCGCGCGAGCAAAAGATTGGAGAGCGTTTCATCAGGCGGTAGCATCAGTCACCAAAAGAGCAAAAACCGGCCCCGGTCTGAACCGGGGCCGGTTTCTCATGCGGATCTCATACTAGTTCTTGATAAAAAGCTTTGAAAGCGTTTCATCAGATTTTCCTATCAGCTCTTCAGGAAATCCCGGGGGTCGATAGGTTCCTCATCCTGGAGGACGGCGAAGTGCAGGTGGGGGCCCAGCGCCGTTTCACTGAGGGAGCTGTTGCCCACGGCGCCAATGACCTCTCCGGCCTGGACGCGGTCCCCGGCCTTCACGGCGGGCTCCGGTGCCAAGCTCGCGTAGACGGTTTTCCTGCCGTCCCCATGGTCCAGAACCACGGTGTTGCCCAGAAGATCGTTTACCGTGACGGATTCCACCGTCCCGGCGCAGGCGGCGCAGATCTCCGTGCCCTCCGCCGCGGCGATGTCCAGACCCTCATGGGTCCGCCAGTCGGCCAGCGTGTCATTATACTGCAGAGCGTCTGCCGAGAAGGCCGCCACCGTTTCGCCCTCCAGGGGCGGTACGATGATCTGGGGGGCGGCGGCGATCACGGGCTCCGCCGGGGGTTCCGGCTCTGTGGACGTCACGGGGATTTCCTGCTCCTCGGGCAGGACCGGAATGGTGACGGGTACCGAGACCTCCTCCGCGTCTCCCTGCTCCTGCGCTTCGGCGCTTTGGCCCTCAATGACCTGGGGCGTTTCAATGACCTGGGGGTCCTGGACGGGTTTGGAGCGGGAGGCCTGGAAGGCCCCCACCGCCACGGCCAGGGCGCAGAGCCCCAGCACCACCCAGCCCCAGAAGCCCTGTGCTTTCGTCTGACGATGCATGTGTATCCCTCCTTTTTCTCCCAGTTTTGCCCTGGAAGGGGGATTCTATACCGGAAAAGCGAAAATTTCTCGTTGTTTTGTGGTTTCTTTCACAAAAAGCCTTGCAAGGGGCCGCGATCCTCCGGTATACTGAATATGGATTTCAAATGAAAAGCTTTTCATCAGGCTTTGATATGAGGATACCGTTCCTACGCCATCAAACAGCGGATTGACCGCAAAAGGAGGATACCCTTGCACCGACGCTTTCACCCCCTGTTCCTGGTTGGCCTCGCCTTCTCCATAGGCTTTATCGGCCTGGGCTTCCTGCTCTCGTCCCCGGCGGAGATCCTCCGGGGTCTGTGCACCATCATGACGGAGCAGGACCTTCTCATCACGGATTACTTCTACCTCGCGGGTATCGGCCCGGCGCTGGTGAACGCGGGCCTTGTGACGTTGGTCTCGGTCCTCATTATCCAGATCTCGGGCGACGCCTACAACGGCTTCACCCTGGTGGAGCTGAGCCTGATGGCGGGCTTCGCCCTTTTCGGGAAGAACCTTCTCAACATCACGCCCATTCTGCTGGGCGCCTGGTGCTACGCCCGCTACCAAAAGGAGCCCTTCTCCAAGTATGCCGGGGTGGGCCTCCTCTCCACAGCCCTTTCGCCCCTCATCAGCTTCCTGGCCTTCGGCTCGGTCCACGCGTCGCTGCCCCTGGCCTTCGGAGCGGGGCTTCTGCTGGGGTTCCTGCTGCCCCCCCTGGCGGCTTACACCTATAAGATCCAGAACGGCATGAACCTCTACAACATGGGCTTTGCCTGCGGGCTTCTGGCTATGATGATCGTGCCGGTGCTGACAGCCTTCGGCGACCAGCCCGCCCAGGTCCTCTATTGGTACGATGAGCACCAGACGGAGATCATTCTGGCGCTGGATATCTTCTGCCTGCTGCTCATCTGCCTGGGGCTTATGGCCACCGGCAAGCGCCGGAAAGAGGTCTGGGCGGACTACTGCCGTTTGCTTGGCACCACCGGCCGGGCACCCAGCGACTACCTCCGGATGTTCGGCCCTGGGGCGGTGCTGGTAAACGCCGGTATCAACGGACTTTCCGGCATGGTCTACCTCTTCCTCATCGACGGACAGTTCAACGGGCCTACCATCGGGGGGCTTCTCGCCATCATGGGCTTCTCCGCCTTCGGAAAGCACGCGGGGAACATCATCCCGGTGATTTTGGGCGTGGCCTTCGGGGCCTACGGCATGCATGCCCTGCCCAATATCCCGTCTTTGCAGCTGGCGGCCCTCTTCGGCACGACTCTGGCCCCCATCTCCGGCCACTTTGGTTGGTTCTGGGGGGTCCTGGCGGGCTTCATCCACTCTTGCCTGGTGCTGCAGACCAGCGGCCCGGTGGAGGGCATGAACCTCTACAACAACGGCTTCTCCGGCGGCCTGATCGCCATCTTCCTCTATCCCGTGGCCACGGCCTTCTACCACCGCCGCCACTGGGCGCGCATCGACAACCGGGATTACTTTGACATCTTCCAGGAGACCGCCCCCCTGGACCCGGAAAAGACGAAAGACGGCGTCAAGCCCCCCTGCGGGGCCGAGACGCCTGACGCCCCGGAGAGCAGCGATCCCCCAGACCGGGGCGAGTGAAGGGGCTCATTCCCCATGCTCAATGCTCAGTTCCCAGCGGAACTTCCTTCCGCCGGGGAGAGATGCAAAAGCGCCGCCGGAAGCCCATGTCTTCCGGCGGCGCTTTCCCTTGCTTTGATACTAGCTCTTGATAAAAAGCTTTAAAAGCTTTTTATCAAGAACTAGTATCATATGACAGGCCGCTCCAATTCCGGTACGGCCCCGAAAATTTAGTGGTCTAACCTCTTGATAGTTGTCAAACCATTT
>CAMBID010000005.1 GCA_945867445.1 uncultured Clostridia bacterium
GGCCCATCCGGGGAAGAAGCTCCTCTTCATGGGGGCGGAGATCGGACAGTGGCACGAGTGGAACAGCGCCGCTCAGCTGGACTGGTACCTGCTGGACCAGGAGCGGAACCGCCAGGTCCGGGACTTCTTCCGGGAGGCCAACCGGTTTTATCGGCGCACCGCCGCCCTCTGGGAGATCGACTTCGACTGGGCGGGCTTTGAGTGGCTGGTGGCGGACGACAACCACAACAATGTCGCGGTCTTTCTCCGGCGGGACAAGCGGGGGAGGGAGCTCCTCTGCGCTGTGAACTTCTCTCCCAACGCCTACCAGGGCTACCGGGTGGGGGTGCCGGGAAAGAAGGAATTCGTCCCCGTTCTCAACAGTGATGACGTCCGCTTCGGCGGCAGCGGCTTCGGGGACACGGAGCCGGTGGCGGTGGAGCGCGTGCCCTCCCACGGGAGGGAGCAGTCTCTCTGCATCAAAATCCCCCCCTTCGGCGGGGTATTCTATCAGGGGAGGGGACGCCTTCCCCAGGGAAAGCGGAAAGGAGCGGAAGCATGAAGAAGGAATGCGTGGCCATGCTGCTGGCGGGAGGCCAGGGCAGCCGCCTCCGGGTGCTGACGGAGGAGATGGCAAAGCCCGCCGTGCCCTTCGGCGGCAAGTACCGGATCATCGATTTTCCCCTGTCCAATTGCGCCAACTCCGGCATTGATACCGTGGGTGTGCTGACCCAGTACCGGCCCCTGGAGCTCAACAGTTATATCGGCAGCGGCCAGGCCTGGGATCTGGACTTCTCCGACGGCGGCGTTCACATCCTGCCGCCCTACCAGTCCGCGGCAGGCGCCAGCTGGTTCAAGGGGACGGCCGACGCCATCTATCAGAACATGGGCTTTCTGGATCTCTACGATCCGGATTACGTGCTGATCCTCTCCGGCGACCATGTCTACAAGATGAACTACGCCAAAATGCTGGACTTCCACAAATCCCGGGGGGCGGAGTGCACCATCTCCGTGATGGAGGTCCCCTGGGAGGAGGCCAGCCGCTTCGGCATCATGAATGTGGACGGGGCCGACCGGATCACGGAGTTCCAGGAAAAGCCCAGGGAGCCCCGGAGCAATCTTGCCTCCATGGGTATCTACGTCTTCTCCTGGCAGGCGCTGCGGGCCTACCTCTGCGCGGATGAGGCGGACCCTAATTCTGACAACGACTTCGGCAAGAATATCATCCCCGCCATGCTGGCGGCGGGGGAGCGGATGTACGCCTACCGCTTCTCCGGCTACTGGAAGGACGTGGGTACCCTGGAGTCCCTCTGGGACGCCAACATGGATATGCTCTCCCCGGCGTCGGGCCTGGACCTGCTGGATGAGAGCTGGCCCATCTACGCCAATACCCGCTCCTCCCCGGCGGCCTATCTGGGGCCGAAGGCAGAGGTGCGGCACAGCGCCTTCAACCGGGGCAGTGAGATCGAGGGGACGGTGGAGAACTCCGTCCTCTCCCAGGGCGTCGTCGTGGAGGAGGGGGCCAGCGTCAGCTACTCCGTGCTGCTGCCCGGCGTCCGGGTGGAGCGGGGGGCCCAGGTGCGCTACGCCATTCTGGGCGAGAACTGCCGGGTGGGCGCGGAGGCCCGGGTGGGCGCCGCGCCGGAGGACTGCGACCCTGCGGACTGGGGTCTCGCCGTCCTGGCGCCGGAGTGCGGCGTGGCCCCCGGCCGGAAGGTGAAGGCCGGGATCATGCTGAACAAAAGAGGGGAGGAGCGGGCAAAATGAGGGAACTGCACGGCATCATTTTCTCCTATGAGAAGCGCAACGAGCTCTATGAGCTGGCGGAGAAGCGGACGGCGGCGTCCCTGCCCTTCGGCGGGCGCTACCGCTGCGTGGACTTCGTCCTCTCGAACCTTGTGAACGCCGGGGTGCAGGACGTGGGCGTGGTGCTCCACGGGCGGTACCAGAGCCTCCTGGACCACCTGGGCAGCGGCAAGAGTTGGGACCTCTCCCGGAAGCGGGGCGGACTCAAGATCCTGCCCCCCTTCGCCTATCAGCGCGCCTGGGGCGAGGTGGCCTTCCGGGGCAAGATGGAGGCCCTGGCCGGCGTCCGCTCCTACCTCCAGGAGATCCGCCAGGACTACGTGGTGCTGACGGAGGGGGACCTGGTGGCGAACCTCCCTCTCCAGGAGATCCTGGAGGAGCACATCCGCAGCGGGGCGGACATCACCGCCGTCTGCGCCGATGACGCCAGCCCCGTGGAGAACGGGGCCTACTTCGAGCTGGAGGAGGACGGCCGGGTCCGGCAGGTCCTGGTGCAGCCACATCAGCCCCGGGGCAAGCGGAGTCTGGAGACCTATCTCCTCTCCCGGGACCTCCTGCTGAAACTCGTGGACGACTGCGCAAGCCGGGACCTTACGAGTTTTCGCCGGGATGTTTTGCAGGCCCGGCGGGAGGAGATGGACATCCGGGGCTGGGTCTTCCGCGGCTTCGCCGCCCAGATGCGCTCCGTCCGGGATTACTACGAGCGGAGCATGCAGCTTCTGAGCCGGGACGTCCGCCGGGACCTCTTCTGCCCGGAGCGGCCCATCCGGGCCAAGAGCGCCGACAAGTCCTCCGCCTACCTCTCCCCGGAGGCGGTGTGCCGGAACTCCCTCATCGCCGACGGCTGCAAGATCGAGGGCACGGTGGAGGATTCCATCCTCTTTCCCGGCGTTACGGTGGAGAGCGGGGCCACGGTGAAGGGCTGCATCCTTTTCAAGGAGACCATCGTCCGCCGGGACGCCAGCCTCCGCTGCGTCATCGCCGACAAGAGGGTGCAGGTGCAGCCGGGGCGGCATCTGGCGGGGCATGAGACCTATCCCCTGGTCATCGCCAAGGGACGGGTGGTGTGAGAAAGGAGGGCTTCCCCATGAAGGTTTTATATGTGGCCAGCGAGGCGGTCCCCTTCTGCAAGACCGGGGGCCTCGCGGATGTGGCGGGCTCCCTGCCACCCGCCCTGGCGGCGGAGGGCGTGGAGACCGCGGTGATCCTGCCCCTTTACGAGGGCGTGAAGCAGCGCTTCGGGGCGGAATTACAGTACCTCTGCTATGATTATGTAGACCTCGCCTGGCGGCACAGCTACTGCGGGCTCTTCTCCCTGGAGCGGCAGGGCGTCACCTGGTATTTCCTGGATAACGAGCAGTACTTCCGCCGCCCGGGGCTCTACGGCTATCCCGATGACGGCGAGCGCTTCGGCTTTTTCTCCCGGGCGGTCGTGAAGATGCTGGACCACCTGAAGTTCTGGCCGGACGTCATCCACTGCAACGACTGGCAGACGGCTCTCGTCCCCATCTACCTGAAGGACGACGGCGTCCGGGACGCGCGCTACCGCTCCATCCGGACGGTGCTCAGCATCCATAATATCGAGTACCAGGGCCGCTATGGCCGGGAAACGTTGGGGGACCTCTTCGGTCTTGACAAAGGCTGGGCGGAGGACGGCACCATCCTCATGGACGGGGACGTGAACCTTTTGAAGGGGGCCATCCTCTGCGCGGACGCGGTGAACGCCGTGTCGCCGACGTATGCCGAGGAACTGAAGAACGCCGCCTTCGCCCACGGGCTGGACTCCGTCCTCCGCAGCTGCGACTATAAGCTCTGCGGCATCCTCAACGGCATCGACACCGCCCGCTACGACCCGGCGGCGGACAAGGGGATCGCGGCCAACTATGATCCCGGCCACATGGCCGGGAAGGCGGAGGACAAGCGGCAGCTCCGCCGCCTCTTCGGCCTGCCGGAGCAGGAGAATGTGCCCGTCATCGGCATGGTGACGCGGCTGGTCTCCCACAAGGGCCTGGACCTCCTCTGCGAGGTGCTGGGGGACCTGATGGCATCCCCGGTGCAGCTGGCCGTGGTGGGCAGCGGCGATCAGCGCTATGAGGACTTCTTCCGCTGGGCCAGGGAGAGCTTTCCCGGAAGGGTGGCTGCCTATATCGGCTACAGCGAGGAGCTGGCCATGGGCATCTACGCCGGGGCGGATCTTTTCCTGATGCCCTCCCGCAGCGAGCCCTGCGGCCTCTCCCAGATGATCGCCATGCGCTACGGGGCGGTGCCCATCGTCCGGGAGACCGGCGGACTGAAGGATACCGTCCGGCCCTACGAGGCCTGGCGGGACGCCGGGACCGGCTTCACCTTTGCCAACTATTCGGCAAACGACATGCTCTACGTCGCCCGGGAGGCCGTGATGCTGTACCGGGAGAATCCGGAGGCTTTCCGCCGCCTGCAGCGCCGGGCCATGGAGCAGGACTTTGGCTGGAGCGGCAGCGCCCAGGCCTATCTCACTCTGTACGGGAGCGTCTGCCGGAGCTGATACCTGAGAGGCGGCGGCTTCCGCCGCGAAAGGAGCGACTATGATGAAACCCTTTACCACCGATACCCTGGAGAAGGCCCTCTGCGAGAAGCTGGCGGTGAACTTCGGCAAGCAGCCGGAGGAGGCCAGAGACCAGGAGATGCTGCGCTGCTGTGCCCTGGTGCTGCGGGATGTGATGAGTGTTCGGGGCGTGGCCGCCCGGCGGGAGGTCAAGCGGCAGCAGAAGCGCCAGGTTCACTACCTCTCTCTGGAGTTCCTGATGGGCCGGAGCCTGATGAAGAACGCCTATAACCTGGGGGTCCTGCCGGAGCTGAAGGAGGCCCTGGGGAACCTGGGCTTCCAGGCGGAGGACCTCTTTGAGCTGGAGCCGGACGCGGGCCTCGGCAACGGCGGCCTGGGCCGTCTCGCCGCCTGCTACCTGGACTCCATGACCACGCTCAACATCCCCGCCACGGGCTACTCCATCTGCTATGAGCTGGGCATCTTCCGCCAGCGCATCGTGGAGGGCCAGCAGGTGGAACTGCCGGACAACTGGAAGGACCTGGGCGGCGCCTGGCTGCTGCCCAAGCCCGACGAGGCCCAGACCATCCGCTTCGGCGGGACGCTGCGGGAGTTCTGGGACAATGGACACCTCTGCATTGTCAACGAGAACGCCTCCACCGTGCTGGCCGTACCCTGCGATATGGTGGTGGCGGGCTATGACACCGAGAACGTCAACCTCCTCCGCCTCTGGGACGCCCGGGCGGTGAAGCCCCTGGACATGCAGCTCTTCTCCCGGGGCGAGTACCTGAAGGCCTCGGAGGAGGAGGCAATGGCGGAGACCATCACCAAGATCCTCTATCCGGAGGACAACCACTATGAGGGCAAGAGCCTGCGGCTGAAGCAGCAGTACTTCTTCGTCTCCGCCACGGTGCAGTCCGTGGTGACCAAGCACCTGAACGCCTACGGCACCCTGAAGAACTTCCACGAGAAGAACGTCATTCAGATCAACGACACCCATCCGGCTCTCGTCATCCCGGAGCTCATGCGCATCTTCATCGACGAGGCCGGCATGAGCTGGGACGAAGCCTGGCGCATCACCACGAACTCGGTGGCCTACACCAACCACACTGTCCTGGCAGAGGCCCTGGAGCGCTGGCCCCAGCAGCTGGTGGAGAGCCTGCTGCCCCGGA
The DNA here is from genome assembly GCA_945867445.1 of uncultured Clostridia bacterium. Classification (GTDB taxonomy): domain Bacteria; phylum Bacillota; class Clostridia; order Oscillospirales; family Oscillospiraceae; genus Oscillibacter. The sequence continues at coordinate 5,482 of CAMBID010000005.1, forward strand.
TCTGGCAGATCCTGCAGGAGATCGCCCGCCGCTGGCAGGAGAAGGTGGAGAGCTTCTTCCACGATCCCGCCAGGACCGAGAAGCTGGCCATCCTCTGGGGCGGCGAGGTGCGGATGGCCAACCTCTGCATCGCGGGCGGCATGGCCGTCAACGGCGTCTCCGCCCTGCACTCCGACATCCTCCGCAAGGACGTTTTCAAGGACGCCTGCGCCATGGAGCCCTGGAAGTTCCAGAACGTCACCAACGGCATTGACCACCGCCGCTGGCTGGGGGAGATCAACCCGGCCCTGGACGGCCTCATCCGGGAGACCTGCGGCGGCGACCGCTACCTCCTGCATCCGGAGGCCCTGCGGGACCTGGAGAAATACGCCGACGACGCGGCGGCCCTCCAGCGCATCGGGGAGATCAAGCGGCAGAACAAGGAGAGCTTCGTCCGCTACGCCCGCAGAAATCAGGATGTGCTCCTGAATCCGGACGCCATCTTCGACGTCCAGGTGAAGCGGCTCCACGAGTACAAGCGCCAGCTTCTGAACGTCCTGCACATCATTACCCTCTACCAGAAGCTCCAGGACGACCCCGCTTCCATCACCCGGCCCCACACCTTCCTCTTCGGGGCCAAGGCCGCCCCGGGCTACGCCGTGGCCAAGCGCATCATCCGGCTCATCAACTCCCTGGCCGACCAGATCGGGCACGACCCCCTCTGCCGGGACAAGCTCCAGGTGGTCTTCCTGGAGAACTACCGGGTGAGCCTTGCCGAGCACCTGATGCCTGCCAGCGAGGTCTCCCAGCAGATCTCCACCGCCGGCAAGGAGGCCAGCGGCACCGGCAACATGAAGTTCATGATGAACGGCGCCCTCACCGTCGGCACTCTGGACGGCGCCAACGTGGAGATGCACAAGCTCCTGGGGGACGGGAACATGTTCCTCTTCGGCCTCCACGCCGACGAGGTGGCGGAGCTGAAGGCGGCGGGCTACGTGCCCCAGCGCTACTATGCCCGGGACCCTGTCCTGGCCCGCTGCCTGGACGCCCTGCGGAAGGGCTTCCGGGACGGCGTCAGCTACGAGGACCTCTACCAGCGGCTTTTGATGGGATCCGGCGGCAGTCCCGCCGACGAGTACCTCCTGCTGGCGGATTACGCCTCCTACTGCGCCGCCGAGCAGCGCATGGTGGAGGCCTATGAAGACCCTGTCAGGTGGAACCGCATGAGCCTCCTCAACATCGCCCGCAGCGGCGACTTCGCCGCCGACCGGGCCGTGCGGGAGTACGCGGATAACATCTGGCGTGTGCCTCACCGGTGAAGTCCCTTAGCAGGAACCGGCGGAGCCATTGCTTCCTGCTCCGTGCATTGGGAGCTGACCATCCTGCTGCAAAGTGGCAGGAAACCGCTGGAACCGGGGACTCCCTGTGACCCATCTTCCGGAGTCCGGGCAGGATGGACGGATGCTGTTTTTCGTGCGATGGTTTTCCGGATCGTCCGGAACCTGGGGAAGGTTTGACCCGTTCGGTTTTGGGAAACAATTTGAAAGCATACCCGCATGTTTTTGCGATCCATTGGAGGTACGGTTATGGACTATTATCAACGGGCGGTGGAGCTTCGGGAGGAAACGGTTTCCCACCGCCGCTGGCTGCACAGCCATGCAGAGGTAGGGCTGGAAATGCCGAAGGCACAGAAATATGTTATGGAGAGGCTGCGGGAGGCTGGACTGACGCCCGCCCCCTGCGGCCACGGTGTGACTGCCGAGTTAGGTTCCATGGGCGGCAAAACACTCCTGCTCCGGGCAGATATGGATGCGCTGCCTATGCCGGAGGAAAGCGGCGAGAGTTTTGCCTGTCCCACCGGGACGGAGGCGCATACCTGCGGTCACGATTTCCATGCCGCCATGCTGCTGACGGCGGCGAAGATGCTGAAGGAGAATGAGACTGCGCTGACTGGCCGGATCCGGCTGATGTTTCAACCTGCGGAGGAAACCTTTGAGGGCGCAAAGGATATGATTTCCAACGGAATACTGGATAAGGTGGATGCGGCTCTCGGCTGTCACGTGGCGCCCGGCCGGATGCCGGTGGGCCTTTTCATGTACAACGGCGGCGGAACGATGATGTACTCCGTGGATGGGTTCCGGATCACGGTCCACGGCCGGAGTGCCCATGGTGCGTATCCGCAGAGTTCCATCGATCCGATCAATATCGGCGTTCACATTTATCTGGCACTGGAAGCATTGATCGCGCGTGAGACGGATCCCAGCAAAGCCTGCGTTCTGACCATCGGAAATTTTGCGGCCGGGTCTGCGCCCAATATCATTCCCGATACCGCAGTCCTCCAGGGGACCCTGCGCACCAATGACCGGGACAGCCGCGAGAAACTGGTTCGCCGGGTGAGGGAAGTGTCCCAAAGGACGGCGGAGGTCTATGGCGGTTCCGCGGAAATTCAAAGGATCTCTCAGGTCCCGCCGCTGATCTGTGACCGTTCCATGACGGAAGAGGTCGTTGGCTATATGAGGGAATTGCCGATTCCCGGTCTGACGCCCGTTCCGGAGATGTCCGCCAGTGCCTCCGAGGATTTTGCTGTCATAGCGGAGAAAGTCCCAAGCGTATTCCTGTACCTGTCTGCCGGGTATCCGGATGAACGGGGCGACGCGCCCGCCCACAATCCCAAGGTGCGTTTCAACGAGGATGTCTGCCCCATCGGTTCCGCCTGCCTGGCGCACTGCGCCACCCGTTGGCTGGAGGAGCATTCGTAGTCTCATGCTGCTCGGAATGCTCCGGGATGTCCGTTTGGTCCGGCTCGGCATGGCAATTGTTCCGAAGGAACGCCTCTGCTTCTGCGCGATTCACCGAACCGGCGCCATAGATTCCGGCTTGAGTGAGCGGATGGAATGGGTGCCCCTCGGGACACTTTCGCAAGAGCCCCGCTATTTGATACTCTTTCTTGATAAAAATCTTTGATTTTTATCAAGAAGGCGCCGCTGTCAGCGTCGCCCTTTTGCGGCAGTCTGCCGCAAAAGCCGTCTCATAAGTTCTTGACGCGCCTGCGGCGCTATCAAAAGCTTTGAAAGCTTTTTATCAAGAACTAGTATAAAAAAACGGCGGAGTATCTGCTTCTTCGCTTTTTTCAAAGGGCTGGGGTTTCCCCGGGAATATCAAAAGGAGCGTTCCGCTGCGAGGCCGGGACGAGAACTTTGCTCCTGCCCCTCTTTACAAACGTCGGGGAGGATGCTATGCTATCCATAGCGGAATATCGTCCGGAATGGGCGGAAACGCGGTATTTTTGAAGGTGGAAGGACGGGCCCCTGGGGCGGTTGCCTTCCGGGGAAAGGAAATCAAGCATGGAAGTCACGCAGGGCGTTCGTTTTGACACACTGGGTCTCTCACCGGAGACCATGCGGGCTCTGGAGAAGCGGGGCATCGAGCTCTCCACCCCCGTTCAGGCCGGCTGCATCCCCCCCATGATGGCATGGAAGGACGTGGTGGCCAAGGCTCCAACCGGCACCGGCAAGACCTTTGCCTACGGGATCCCCATCGTGGAGCACATCGACCCGGAGGATGAGACCGTCCAGGCTGTCATCCTGGCTCCCACGAGAGAGCTTGCCATCCAGATCACAGAGGAGATGCGGGATCTGGCCGCCTTCCGGCCCGGCGTCCGCACCGTCTGCCTCTACGGCGGCGCCCCCATCGGCAAGCAGACCGACGCCCTGAAAAAGCACCCCCAGATCGTGGTGGCCACTCCCGGCCGGCTCTCAGACCACATGAAGCGCCGCACCGTCCGGGTGGACACGGCCCGGACCGTGGTGCTGGATGAGGCCGACCGCATGCTGGACATGGGCTTCATCCACGACGTCACCCGGCTCCTGGACCGGATGAACAAGCGGAAGAACCTGGGCCTCTTTTCCGCCACCATCTCCCGGGAGGTCATGGACATCGCCTGGGTCTACCAGCGGGACGCCGAGGAGATCACCGTCCGGGCGGATGAGCAGAACAAGCCCGACATCAAGCAGTTCCGCATGGAGGTGGCCGGCAACGAGAAGGCCGACGCCATCACGAAGATTCTGCGGGAGACCGGCTTTGACCGCTGCATGGCCTTCTGCAACACCAAGGGCAACACGGAGCGCATCTGCAAGTTTTTGCAGATGCGGGGCGTCAACGCCGAGTGCATCCACGGGGACATCCCCCAGAAGCGCCGGGAGGAGGTCATGAACCGCTTCCGTCAGGGGCAGATCGCGGTCTTCGTCTCCACGGACGTGGCCGCCCGGGGCATCGACGTGGACGATGTGGACATCGTCTTCAACTGCGACATCCCCGACGAGAATCAGGACTATGTCCACCGCATCGGCCGAACCGGCCGGGCCAAGCGCCAGGGCGTGGCGGTGTCCCTCATTGCGGACTACCCCTCCAAGCTCCGCATCGACGACATTGCCGCTAAGACCCACAATGAGATCGTCCCTGTCCGCTTTGGCGCCGACGGGCATCTGGAGGTCATCCAGTAAAAGCGAAAACGGCACACCGGACCCGGCACCGCCGGGTCCGGTCTTTTGCGGCCAAAGCGGCTCAAAGGAGCCGTTTTTATGGAATTGCGCGGCTACCGCCGCGCGAATAAACCGCAAAGCGGTTTATTCAGTAGACATTATTTTAGTGGGAGAGTAATATGATAAGCAAATTGTAACTTTTTTCGCCCGGTGGGTTTACAAAGCGGGGGAAAATCTGTATAATACCATCTGTTAACTATCATTTCATGCAAAAACCCGGGAAAAAGCTTTCAAAGCTTGATCGCGCGAAGCGCGTCCGGTTTTTATGAGACGGCGCGGCGTGCATCCTGCACGCCGCGGGCGCCCAGAGCGCACGGGATTTTCAAAGGGAAGGATTTCCTTTGAGACCCCTATCACAATCCCCGACCTTCGCCGGCGCGCCGGCGGGGCGGGACGGGAGATACAGGAGCGTGGACGATGAAGAGCAGCAGAAGGATGGCGACGCTGGCCCTGTGCCTGGCCCTAATGTTGGGAATCCTGGCGGGCTGCGGCGGGGAGGCCCCGGGCATTTCCCTGCGCGTCAGCATGGGGCCGGAGGCGGACAGCTACGATCCCATCCGGGCGGAGACGCCGGAGGCGGAGACCGTCCTCGTCCATCTCTATGAGAACCTGCTGCGCCTGACGCCGGATCCCTCCGGCGGCACCGCTCTGGCCCCCGGCGTTGCCAAGAAGTACGACGTGGAGGAGAATTACGACGGCACCGTCACCTATACCTTCCGCTTGCGTGCGGCCAAGTGGTCTGACGGGCAGGCGGTGACGGCGGGGGACTTCGTCTACGCCTGGCAGCGCCTGGCGGATCCGGTGACGGCCTCCCCCAGCGCGTCCCTGCTTTCCGCCGTGGCGGGCTATGACGAGGTCCGGAGCTCCGGAGATGCCTCGAAGCTCCAGGTCTCGGCGCCGGACGATTCCACCTTTGTTGTGACCCTCCTTGGAAAGTGCGACTGGTTTTTGGAGGACGTCTGCACGGACAGCGCCACTATGCCCCTGCGGCAGGATAACCTGCAGCGCCTGAAGGAGGCCGCCATCCAGGCAAACCTACAGACGGAGGAGCAGGGCGGCACCGGAACCCTCAATTGGGCCTCCGACCCCACGAAGCTGGTCACCAACGGCCCCTATACCGCCAGCCGCGGGGAGGAGGGCGAGCTGATCCTCACCGCCAGCGAGACCTATGTGGGCGGCGTCAGCGGGCCGGAGGAGCTGCGCTTCCTCTTCCATGAAACGGCAGAGGAAGCCTGGGAAACCTACGAGGCCGGGGAGGCGGACTTCGTTTCGCCCCTGCCCCGGGCGGAGACCGAGATCCGGGCGGAGGAGGACTGGGCCTCCGTTTCCCTGCTCTGCACCACCGTTCTTCTCTTCAACACCCAGGGTGAGAACTTCAACGACGCCGAGTCCCGGAAGGCGTTCTCTCTCGCCATTGACCGGCAGGCCCTCTCAGACCTGACGGAGGAGGTCAGCCGTCCGGCGGACGGCCTGGTCCCCTATGGCGTGCCGGATGAGAATGGCGAGGATTTCCGCGCCCGGGGCGGGGATCTCCTGGGAGAGAGCGGGACGGAGGAGGCCCTGGCCCAGGCCCGGACCCTGTTGGAGGAGAGCAGCTACGCAAGCGCCTCCGTGCCCCGCTTCGTCTATGAGGACACGGCGGAGAACGCCCTGCTGGCAGACGCCCTCTGGAGGACCTGGATGAAGGCGCTGAGGGTCCGGCTGGAGCGAATCCCCCTCAGTGCCGACGAGCTGAGAGAGACCCTGGCCGCCGGGGACTATGACCTGGCCCTCACGGACCTCCGGGGCGATGCCCGGGACGCCGAGAGCTTCCTGGCCCCCTGGCGGGGGGACAGCTCCGGAAACCTGGTGGGGTATGAGAACGGGGCTTACGATACCCTGCTGAAGGTCATCCGCTCCGCCTCCGATGAGAAGGCCCGGCAGGGCTGCCTCCACGACGCGGAGGCATTGCTGCTGGACGACTGCCCGGTGGCGCCCCTGCTCTTCACCGCCTCCGCCTGGGAGGCCAGGGACGGCCTTGCGGGCATCCTGCGGGACGGACGGGGCTTCTTCAGCTTCGCCGGCGCCGCAGAGGTCAGCGGATAGGAATGGAAGGCGGGGACCGGCATTCCCGGTCCCCGCCTTTTCCCGGCTTCCGGGGTCGAAATTCCCCGAACCGGCAGGAAAAGGTTCTTGCCGCAGGACCGGAAAACGTATTATGATAGAAAAAACCACGGCCCGGAAGGGCAGGACCCGCCCCAGGCGGAGAAGGGAGGAGCATATGCGGAGATCCGGCATCCCGGCGGCCATCCTGGCACTGGCCCTGCTTCTGAGCGGCTGCGGCGGCAGCGAGCCCGCCTCCTCCCGGGGGATGGTGGAGTTCGAGTACCAGACTTGGACCATGGTCTGCGGCGGCGGGGAGGATTCCCCGGAGTACCAGGCGGCGGAGCGCTTTTCAGAGCTCCTTTTTGAAAAGACCCACGGTACCGTCCGGGCAGAGTGCGCGGCCCTCCGGGAGCTGGGGGACGGGACATATGAAAGCGCCGTGGACGCCCTGCGGGCCGGGGACGCCGACATCGTCTGGGCAGCGGCCGCGGAGTTTGCGCAGGTGGACGCCCGGCTGGACGCAGCGGGCCTGCCCTTCCTCTTCTCCTCCCGGGAGGAGGCGGAGGCCGCCATGGACGGAGACGGCGGTGCGGCGCTGGGAGAGGTCCTGCGTCAAAACGGCTTCCAGTGCCTCGGCATCGGCACGGAGGGCTTCCGGGTACTTACCAGCAGCCAGGGACCCATCCAGGGCCTTTCGGACCTTGCGGGCCTCCGGGTCCGCGTTGGCGGCGGCGACGTGGTGGAAAAGAGCCTCGCCGGCTGGGGCGCCCAGACCGTGGACGCC
>CAMBID010000006.1 GCA_945867445.1 uncultured Clostridia bacterium
GTGAGATACGGCGCGGCGCCATAGGTCTTCTCCTCCCGCTCAAAGAAGCGCTCCGCCCAGTAAAGGCTGTCGGAAGCCTTGCCATCCCCGTTCAGGTAGAGCCGCAGGCAGTATCGCCCTCCCCAGAACTCCCCTACAAAGACGTCGTCCCCACTGTGGCCATCATAGAGGGCAGGTTCCTCCACCTCGCCACCGGTGCCCATGGGATAGACCGCAAGACGCAGGCTGCCGTCCAGCGCAGAGAGATAGCGGGCCATTTCCTCCGCCTCTTTCTCACTGCTGACATCCGAAAACATCCCCATCAGTTCCTTCGCCTGGCAGTAAGCGGCACCCTGGCAGGCGATGCTCTCCGCAAAGGTCGGCGCGGTCTGGCCGTACCAGCCGTCCGCATAGGCAAAGACTGTGATGGTCCCGTACCAGACTCCCAGAGGCAGCAGAAGCACTCCCAGCAGGAAGGCCGCCGTCTTCAGCCAGAAGCTATTCCATGTTTCCGTCTTCACTTCTCGCCATCCTCCATCTTGTATCCCAGGCCCCAGACCACCTTCAGGTACCGGGGCTCTGAGGGATTGATCTCGATCTTCTGCCGCAGGTGGCGGATATGCACCGCCACGCTGGTCTCCGCCCCCAGGGAGTCCTCGTTCCACACGGCCTCGTAGATCTGGGCGGAGGAGTAGATGCGGCCGGGGCTCCGGATGAGGAGGTGGAGGATGTTATACTCCAGGGGCGTCAGGGTGACGCTCTCGCCGTCCACCGTCACCCGCTTGGTCTCCTCGTTGAGGGAGATATTGCCCACGGTGTACACCCCGGCCTCCTCGCCGCCGGTGCGGGCCCCCAGCAGGGTGTAGCGCCGGAGCTGGGAGCGCACCCGGGCCTGGACCTCCACCGGGTCAAAGGGCTTTGTCACATAGTCGTCCGCCCCGATGTTGAGGCCCAGCACCTTGTCGCTGCTCTCGCTCTTGGCCGTCAGCAGGATAATGGGGACGTTGCTCTCCCGCCGGAGGGCGGCGGTGGCCGTGATGCCGTCCATTTTGGGCATCATCACGTCCATGAGGATGCAATGGATTTCATGCTGGCGGACGGCCTCCAGGGCCTCCTGGCCGTTGTAGGCGGTGAAGAGGCGGTAATCCTCCCCGGAGAGATAGATCTTCAGGGCCTCCACGATGTCCCGGTCATCGTCGCAGATCAGAATGTTGTACATACCCCACCTCCGTTTTCCGCCCTCCCGTCCCGGGGGGCTCCCTTCTTCTTTTCAGGTCTATGGTATCAGGTTTCCCGAAAAAGAAAAAGCGCTTTTTTCTTAAGACTTCCTTAATCCCAGCGATTTCCACGGAAAGCATCCCTTAAAAATGTGCGAAAACGCCCCAGAGCTTCCCGCTCCGGGGCCGCTGCCCGCCGCGCCAGCAGAGCTGCCGCCGTGCCCATGGCCTCCGCCAGAACAGGGTGGCCAGCATCCCACGGATGGCCTGGCGGAGCTGGGGCAGGACACCTGCCAGCGTCCTCTCCCGATTCTCCTCCGGGATGCGCAGGAGCCGTCGGAGGAAGGGAAGTCCCGACGCTCCGGCGCAGGCCGCCAGGATCCAAAGGGTCTCTACCTCCCGCTCTCCCTTTTCCGATCCTCCGCCCTGTGCCGGAGGCGGCTCTCTCATCGTTTGCCATACTGCCGCGCGGCCAGATACTCCCCCAGCACTTCTCTGTCATCGTCGCTTGCCTCCCGGCCCGTCATGGCGGCATAGAGCCGCTCCGCGCCGGGGAGATCCTCCGCCCCTTCCGCCGCGTAGGAGAGTCGGATCATGCCCTCCGCGTAGCGGCGGAAGGCCTCCCGGTCATAGAGGCCGTGGTGGGCGGGAATATACCAGTCGGCGTCCAGGGCCAGCAGGCCCTCCAGCAGCCGCCGGGTGCTGATGGTCGTCCGGTACCAGGGCTGTCGGTCCATGTTGAGGTAGAGGCAGTCCCCCAGGAAGACCACACGATCCTCCACAAGCTGGACGACGTGGCAGTCCGGGGCATGGTCGCAGGCCACCGGCAGGAGGCGGGCCGTGAGCCCGCCCAGGTCCAGCGTCAGGGAGTCGGCGTAGACCCGTCCGGCCGTAGGCACCTCGATCTTCCGGTCGTCCCCCGGCCACTCGATCGCAATATTGGCCCGGCAGAACTCCATCTCGGTGCCCTCCGCCACCCGCGCTTCCATGGCGGCGTCCGTCCAGGCGAGGCTCCGCATCCACCGGAGCTTCCGCTCCGTGGCCTGGCAGGCGAGGACGGGCAGGGCGGCGGACACCGCGCCGAAGCAGTGATCCCAGTGCCAATGGGTCAGGGCGATGGAAGAGAGGGGCGGGATGGGCAGTGCCTTTGCCGCCGAGAGCAGCTCCCATACGTGGGCAGGGCTGTTGCCGCCGTCGATGAGGAGGGAGGCCCGCTCCCCCGCCGCGATGCCCAGTACCGGCCGATCTCCCGCCGCCACCGGGTCGGAGTACCAGACGCGCTTGGTCAGCGGGTGGACTGGCATGGCGGTTCCCTCCTTTGGTTTTTCCCAAAGCGTACCATGCCCGGCGGGCGCTGTCAAGGCGGAGAAGCCCTGACCTTTGGTTAATGGTTTTTCCCTAACAGCCACCGTATAATGATCATACGGTGGCTGTTTTATCTGTAGAAAAGGTTGTGAAAAAGGGTGCACCTTTGGACCGAAGGTATCTTCCCGCCGTCGCGCCGCTGCCGGACTACATTCTGCAGGTGGATTTCGTGTCCGGGGCCCGTCTGTTGCCGGACATGAAGCCGTATCTCGATATGGAAAACGGAAAGGCAACTCCCAAACTGGACACTGTCGCGTTCTTTGCGCGCAGATTGGAGGTCAGCGCAGATGCAGTAATACATGACACGCCGGAAGATGACGTTCCATTCTGCGTCAAGCAGTTTTTCGCCGGGATGAGCGAGGAAGAAGCGGCAGGATATATCCGGCTCTGCGAGGATGCTGAAAAGATACGAACAAAAAACAGGTGAAAATGTGCGGCGGTCAGCGCAGTGAAATGCTGACCGCCGCGCATTATCTGACGGTGTGGACAGTGACGAGGGTGACAACGAATTTACCCCGTTCCGCAATATCATGAACGAGTGGTATGCGAAAGACATCTCGAAAAAGCGAAAAATCGTCAACAAGATGAAAGGCAACGCGGGCATCCCTCTGTCCCAGCCGCCCTACGGGTATATCAAAAACCCGGACGATCCCCGGTTTTGGGTGATCGACCCGGAGGCCGCTGATGTGGTACGCCGCATCTACCGCATGGCGCTGGAGGGGTACGGGCTGGCTGAAACCGCCGCCGCTCTCGGTGCTGATGGTATCGTCAACCCTACCTATTACTGGCGTAGTAAGGGTACAAGCCGGGGCGGCTCCAAAAGTACGCTGGAGCCTACCAAATGGAACCACACCACCGTCAAGAAAATCCTCACCTTGCAGGAATACTGCGGCGACGTGATCAATTTCAAGAGCTATTCAAAGTCCTATAAAATGAAACGTCGCATTGAAAATCCCGGAGGAAAACCGGGCAATCTTTCTCAATGTCCATGAGCCGATTATTGACCGTATCACATGGGAAAAGGTGCAGAGCCTGCATACCACGCGCCACAGACGGACTACCGTTACACAGGAGCCCAGCGTATTCTCCGGGCGTATGAAATGTCCCGACTGCGGCGGCAATTTGAACTTCCACTTTAATCAGAACAACCACGACATCAAGTTTTTCAGTTGCCAAAATCATAATTCGGGGCTGCGTAAATGCTCGTCCACCCACTATATCCGGCTGGACTTCTTGGAGCAGGTCGTTCTCTACGAGGTGCATCGGCTGGCCTGTTTCGCCAACGAGTACGAAAACGACTTTATCAAGGCTATGGTGGGCCGCTCGGCAAAGGTGGCCGAAAATGAGCGGGTACGCAAAAAGCGGGAGCTGGATGCGCTGCTGGCCCGTGACCGGGAATTGGATACGCTCTTTGAACGGCTGTATGAGGACAATGTTTCCGGCAAGATTGACGATGCCCGGTTTGCGAAAATGGCAAAGCGCTATGAACAGGAGCAGGGTGAAAACGCCGGGCGCATTAAGACCCTGCGGCTGGAAGTGAAAAAGCTGGACGAAAAGCGGATGGATGTGGATGACTTTTTGGAAACGGTACGCCGTTATACGGACGCCACCAAAATCACCAAGCGCATGGTAGCCGAACTGATAGACCACATTGAGGTATATCCGGCGGTCAAGGAGGACGGTGTAACCAATCAGCGGGTGACAATCCACTACAACTGCATCGGCGTGTTTGAGGTGCCGGATCGCCGTAAAATCCCCGAGCGGGATATTCTGCTGGAAACAAGACGAGGCGTAGCAGTCAGCTACGCCCCGGCACAGATCGCTGTATGAATTTTGCGGAAAATAAAAATGCGGAGTGCCCGTTACAGAATTCTCAAACCCTATAAGGACACTCCGCATGGTCCGAGTGGCGGGATTTGAACCCACGGCCTCATGGTCCCGAACCATGCGCGCTACCAACTGCGCTACACCCGGATGCAGCGTCCTTTATTATAGGGAAGTTTCCCCCTCTTGTCAAGAAGAATTCTGCCCCCTCTCCAGGGAAAGAGCCGGGCCCCAAAAGGGGCCCGGCTCCGCCCATCTCCAGTAAACCTCACACCACGCCGTAGGCCAGCATGGCGTCGCCTACCTTCAAAAAGCCCGCGATGTTGGCGCCCGCCGCCAGGTCGCCCGGCATGCCGTAGGCCTCCGCGGCGCCCGCAGCGTTGTGATAGAGGTCCGTCATGATGTGCCGCAGGCGGTTGTCCACCTCCTCGAAGCTCCAGGAGTAGCGCATGGAGTTCTGGCTCATCTCCAGGGCGGAGGTAGCCACGCCGCCGGCATTGGCCGCCTTGGCGGGAGCGAAGAGCATCCCGGCCGCCCGGTAGACAGCGATGGCCTCCGGGGTGGAGGGCATGTTGGCCCCCTCCGCCACGGCGAAGCAGCCGTTGCTCGCCAGGAGCTTGGCGGATTCCTCGCTGATCTCATTCTGGGTGGCACAGGGCAGGGCAATGTCGCAGGGGATGCTCCAGATGTCCCGGCAGCCCTCGTGATACTGCGCTCCGGGACGCTGGGCGGCATAGTCCCGGATGCGGCGGCGCTCCACCTCCTTGAGCCGCTTCACAAGATCCAGGTCGATGCCCGCGGGATCGTAGACATAGCCGGTGGAGTCGGACATGGCCACCACCTTGGCCCCCAGCTGCGCGGCCTTCTCGCAGGCGTAGATGGCCACGTTGCCGGAGCCGGAGATCACCACCTTGGCCCCGTCGAAGCTCCGGTCATTGGCGCGGAGCATATTGTCTGTGAAGTAGCAAAGGCCATAGCCCGTGGCCTCCTTCCGGGCAAGGCTGCCGCCGTAGCTGAGTCCCTTGCCGGTAAGGACGCCGCAGAACTCGTTGCAGAGCCTCTTATACTGCCCGAAGAGGTAGCCGATCTCCCGGCCGCCCACGCCGATGTCCCCGGCGGGGACGTCGGTATCCGGACCGATGTGCTTGAAGAGCTCGGACATGAAGCTCTGGCAGAAGCGCATCACCTCGGCGTCGGACTTGCCCTTGGGGTCAAAGTCGCTGCCGCCCTTGCCGCCGCCGATGGGCAGGCCCGTGAGGCTGTTCTTGAAGATCTGCTCAAAGCCCAGGAACTTGATGATGCTCTCATTGACGGAGGGATGGAAGCGCAGGCCGCCCTTATAGGGCCCAATGGCGCTGTTGAACTGCACCCGGAAGCCCCGGTTCACCTGGACGCGCCCGGTGTCATCCACCCAGGGGACCCGGAACCGGATGCTCCGCTCTGGCTCTACCAGGCAGTCCATGACGCCCTCCCGGATGAACTCCGGACGGGCCTCCATCACCGGCTCCAGGGATTCCAGCACCTCGTGCACCGCCTGCAGAAACTCCGGCTGGGCGGGATTGCGGGCCGCAAGCCGCAGCATTAAGTCCTGCAAATATTCATTCTTCATACAGCTTATCCCTCCTGAAAATGCAGGAAACTGCGTGGGATGCCCCGCGCAGTTTCCACCAAGTATACACTTGTCCTCTTATGCAATACAGGATATCAGGTCATTGTCCCCCTGTCAATGCCCTTTGGTCCCTTTCCGGAATTTTCTGTCAGCCTGCACAGAAATCATCCGTTTTGAACCGTTAAATTTCTGTCGATCTCACAGCATTCCGTTTCTCCCGGAGCCACCGGACCCCCGCCCTGCTAGCGGATGCCGCGGACCCGCTCTTCCAGATCCTCGTTCCGGGGAATGCCCGTGGCGGGATCCATCTGGTCGGCGGTTCCGTGGTTCACCAGGACCCCGGCCAGCAAGTCCGGCTCCCCGTTCTTGCCCCGGAGCACATGGCTCCGGCAGGTGCAGGCCACGTACTTCCCCGCCCGGTTCCGGGCCCGGTACTCCTGGGTCCTGCCGGAAACCTTGCCGGGGCAGGCGGCCTCTCTCTTTTGCACAGCCGTTTCCCCTCCTCTTTGTTGCTTTTCACGGGAAAGCCCCTTCTCCCCCCGGGAATCCTTGGCTGTCTCCGCCTCTTGACCTCCCCTTCTCCGGGTGTTACAATGCCCTTGGCAGCCCTCCGCTGTCCCTCAGCGGCGGACAGGCCCATTACGAAAGGGGATGTCTCCATGGAATCGAACCGTCCCCGGGAAAACGCCCTCCTCACCGGCATCATCTGGAAGCAGCTCCTGCTTTTCTTCCTGCCGGTGGCCCTGGGCACCTTCTTCCAGCAGATGTACAACACCGTGGATGCCCTGGTGGTGGGCAACTTCGTGGGTATGAACGCCCTGGGCGCCGTGGGCGGCGCCACGGCCTCGGTGATCAACCTGATCCTGGGCTTCTTTGTGGGCGTCTCCTCCGGCGCCACTGTGATCATCGCCCAGCAGTACGGCGCCGGGAACCGAGAGGTCCTCTCCCGGGTGATTCACACCACGGCGGCGCTGTCTCTCGCCGCCGGTGCCTTCCTCACGGCAGCAGGCGTCCTCTTCGTTCCCGGCACGCTGACGCTCCTCCACCAGCCCCAGGAGCTGATGACGGACTCCGTCACCTATCTTCGCATCTACTTTGCCGGCATCCTCCCCACCCTTCTCTATAATGTGGGCGCCGGCATCCTCCGGGCGGTGGGAGATTCCCGCCGTCCCATGATTTACCTCATCGTCTGCTGCGCCGTCAATGTGGCGCTGGACCTGCTTCTGGTTGCCGTGATCCCCCTGGGGGTGGCCGGAGCCGCTATCGCCACGGTTCTCTCTCAGGTGGTCAGCGCCGTCCTGGTCATCGTCCGCCTCCTGCGGACGGAGGACGCCTACCGCCTGACCCCCCGGCTCATCCGCTTCCACCGCCGCGAGACCGGCCTCATCCTCCGCATCGGCCTCCCCGCCGGCCTTCAATCCATGATGTACAGCATCGCCAACACCTTCATCCAGTCCCGGATCAATCTCTACGGCACCGTCACCGTGGCCGCGTGGACGGTCCTGGGCAAGATGGACGGTCTCAGCTGGCTCATCATCGGAGCCTTCGGCATCTCCGTCACCACCTTCGTGGGGCAGAACTACGGCGCGGGCCGCATCAGCCGGGTCCGCCGCTCCATCTGGGTTGCCCACGGCATGACCCTCTGCTTCACGGTGCTCTTCAGCGTCGCCATCCTAATCCTGGGCCGGCCCCTCTACCTCCTCTTCGGCGCGGACGAGGACCCGGCCGTTCTCACCGCCGGTATGCGGATGCTCTGGCTCATCGCCCCCTTCTACTCCCTCTATGTCCCGGTGGAGATCTTCTCCGGCGCCATGCGGGGCGTGGGCAAAACCCTGGTCCCCACCCTCATCACCTGCGTGGGCGTCTGCCTCCTCCGCATCGTCTGGACCACGGTGGCCTACAACGTCTCCCCCTCCTTCGACGCCGTGGTCCTCAGCTACCCCGTCTCCTGGCTGTGCGCCTCCGCCGCCTTTCTCCTCTATCACAAGTTGGGCCATTGGCTGCCGAAAGCCGATCTCCAAGCCCAAGCGTAGAAACGGTCCCGTACCACCCGGTACGGGACCGTTTTCCACAAAAACTGCAGTACGCAGAACCCGGCGTAAAGGGCCAGCAGCACAGCGCCCTGCCCCCGGGAGGTCCTCCCCCGGCCCAGCACCGGCAGCGTCAGGATGGCCATGACCAAGATCATCAGCGGCAGGTCCAGCACCAGCGTACTGCTGCTGCCCAGCAAGTCCTTCCCCTCCGGCAGCGGGAAGGGCGCGATAGCCGCCGCGGCCCCGCCGGCCAGAGCCAGGTCCAGGAGGTTCGCCCCCAGGATGTTGCCCAGGGACAGCGCCCCGTGCCCCTTGAGCAGGGCCGCGACGGCGGTGGTGAGCTCCGGCAATGAGGTCCCCAGAGCCACCAGCGTCAGTCCGATGACAGACTCCGGCACCCCCAGCCCCCGGGCCAGGACGGTGCCGTGGTCCACCAGCAGCTCCGCTCCTAGGGCGATGGCCGCCGCACCCAGCACCAGCAGCCCGATCTCCCTCCGGAAGCTCCCGCCCCCGGTCTCCGCCGTCTGTACCTGGCCCTGGAGCCGCCGCAGCGTAAGGAAAAGATAGAGGCCGAAGAGCCCCAGGAGCATGAGCCCTGTCCCCTGGCCAAAGTACCCTTGCCCATAAGCCGCAAAACAGTAGACCCCCGCCGCCAGGAAGAAGAAGAGCGCCGGAAGCCTTGCCTCTTCCCTCCCCGCCGCCTCCGGATGGATGGCGGCACTGAGCCCCGCGATGAGAGCCGCGTTGCAGAGCACGGAGCCCACGGCGTTGCCGTAGCCCAGCTCTCCGTGGCCCCGGACAGCGGCATGGACGGAGACCATCACCTCCGGCAGCGTGGTGCCGATGGAGACCACCGTGGCCCCCACCAGAGCCTCCGGCCAGTGAAAGCGCTTCGCCGCCCCCACCGCCCCGTCCACGAACCAGTCCCCGCCCCAGACCAAGAGTGTGAGCCCCGCCCCGAAGAGTCCCAGCGACAGCAGCATTTCCCTTCCCTCCCCGGCAGAAAAAAGTGCGGCAGGGTCAGAAGGCCCTGCCGCCGTTCCGCGTTCAGTTTGCCCCGGCTGCGCCGGGATGATGCGCTCAGGCGCTGTACTTATAGAAGCCCTGGCCGGTCTTGCGTCCCAGCTGGCCGCCCCGGACCATCTTCTTCAGCAGCAGAGCGGGCCGGTACTTGGGGTCGCCGGTCTCGGTGTAAAGGGTATTCATGATAGCCAGTACCACGTCCAGACCGATGAGGTCTCCCAGGGCCAGGGGGCCCATGGGATGGTTGGCTCCGTAGCGCATCGCCTTGTCGACATCCTCGGGCGTTGCGACGCCGGTCTCCACCAGACCGATGGCCTCGTTGATCATGGGGATGAGGATCTTGTTCACCACAAAGCCCGGGGCCTCGGCCACCTCGATGGGATCCTTGCCCAGGCTCTGGGCCAGCTCATAGACCGTGGTAAAAGTCTCCTGGGAGGTATTGGCGCCCCGGATGACCTCGATGAGCTTCATGACGGTGGCGGGGTTGAAGAAATGCATGCCGATGAAGCGGTCCGCCCGCTTGGTAGCGGAGGCCAGCTCCGTGGGGGAGATGGAGGAGGTGTTGGTGGCAAAAATGGCCTCCGGCTTCACGATGGTGTCCAGCTGCCGGAAGAGGTCCTTCTTGATGCTCACGTTCTCCACAATGGCTTCCACCACCAGGTCCGCGTCCGCGGCCTGGCGCATGTTGGTGGTAAAGGCGATCCTGGCGGAGATGGCGTCGGCCTCCTCCCGGGTTTTCCGCCCCTTCTCCACCTGCCGGGCAAGGGACGTCTTCAGCCGCTCCTCCCCCTTCCGGATGAGCTCATCGCTGATATCCCGGACCACCACATCGTGGCCCTTGGCCGCGAAGACCTGGGCGATGTCCAGACCCATGTTGCCTGCGCCGAATACTGCAGCCTTCATAGGGATGTCCTTCCTTCTTTCCAATAATCCTTCCCATGCCGGGAGGCCTATGTTCTCTCCGCACCGTTTTCTTCCATATGGCGCAAAATCATTATAGGAGCCTGCCGCCGCTTTTTCAAGCCCCTTTTCCCCCGGAAAGAGCATTTACAGTCCGCCCGCTTTATGGTATGCTGTATTGTATGACCCCAGATCACCTCCCGCTTCCGCGGGCCCACATAGGAGGATGCCGCCATGCGAATGCGCAAGAAAAAAAACCTGCTGCCCCGGATGGAGCGCTGCGCCGACTACCTCATCCCCGATCCCTACGCCATGCCCGGCAAGTGGCGCTCCCTGATGCCACAGGCCCGGGAGCTCCGGGTGGAGCTGGGCTGCGGCAAGGGCCGTTTTACCGCCGGTACCGCCGCGGCGGAGCCGGATGTGCTGCTCCTCGCCATTGAGCTGGTGCCGGACGCCATGGTGGTGGCCATGGAGCGCTGCCGGGACGCGGGACTCCATAACGTCTTCTTCCTCTCCGCCAACGCCGACCAGCTGCCCCTCTTCTTCGCCCCCGGCGAGGTGGACCGGATCTACATCAACTTCTGCGATCCCTGGCCCAACCGGGGCCATGCCCGCCGCCGCCTGACCCACGGGAACTTCCTGAAGCGCTACCGCCAGGTCCTGGCTCCCGGCGGTCAGGTCCACTTCAAGACCGACAACCAGCCCCTCTTCGAGTTCTCCGTGGAGGAGATCCCCCGCTACGGCTTCGCCCTGTCCCAGGTCACCCGAAACCTCCACGAAAACGGCCCTGTGGGCGTCATGACGGACTACGAGGCCAAATTCCACGCCCTGGGCCAGCCCATCAACCGATTGGTGGCCACCATGCAGGAGCCCTGGGAGGAGCCCTTCCCGGAAGAGATCCGGGAGGTCCGGGACCGCTGGCTGGCGGCCTTCGGCCCCCATGTCTCCGAGGAGGACCTGGGCAAGCGCGTTCTCTCCGGCGGAAACTCCCTCTGGCACCTCTTCTCCTGGGAGCTGGTCCCCCACGAGAGCGGCCCGGCGGCCATCGCCGCCCTGGAGGCGGCGGACTTTGAGACCGCCTACCTCTTCTACTACGAGCACCCTCCCGTGAGTGTGCGGCGCATCCGCCCCGTCACCCGGGACGAGGCCCTGACCCTGGCCCACCGGAACTGGGAGGAGCACTCCTGCATGGAGGGCGCGGACTGGTATCTGACGGACAAGGACTTCACCTGGACCTTCGCCCACACCCATGAGGAAGCCTGCGGCCCCTACTTCGCCCGGGCGGAGGAGTGAGCTTTTCCTTTCCCCAAAAAACGACCTCCCTGCCATCCTTCCGGCGGCAGGGAGGTCGTTTCCGAAAGAAACGGCGTCC
>CAMBID010000007.1 GCA_945867445.1 uncultured Clostridia bacterium
CTGCCCATGCCCCGGCCCTGGCAGGCGGGGGAGAGGATGAGCCAGCCCATCCAGGCGGCGCCGTCTTCCGGATAGTTCAAAATCAGGTCCATCACCGCCGTGAGGCGGTCCCCCTGAAAGAAGCCCAGAAAGTACTTGTCCTCCGGGCCCTTCCCCGGGGGCAGGGCCGTCATGTCGGAGAGGATACCCTCCCGGTCCGGGAGAGGCGGGTGATAGCGGTAGAAGAGCCCGTTCCCAGCGGCCAGGGCCAGGACGGCGTCCGCGTCCTCCGGCGTAAGAGGCTGGACAACATGGGCGGAGGAGAGTGCCGTGATGTCCATGCCCTCACAGGATGCGGCACAGCAGAATGGGCAGGAAGATGCCGGGCACCAGATTCATGACCTTGATTTTGGTCACGCCCAGCATATTGAGTCCCATGGCCACGATGAGCAGTGATCCCACGCAGGTCATCTCGGCGATGACCGCGTCCCCCAGCAGGGGAGAGAGCACCCCGGCTGCCAGGGAGATCAGCCCCTGATAGAGGAGGACCGGCACCGCCGACAGCGCAACCCCTACCCCCAGGGAGGAGGCAAAGATGATGGAACTGATGCCGTCCAACACGGATTTGGCCTTCAGGGTGTCAAAGTTCCCGGTGAGGCCGTTCTCCAGGGCCCCCACGATGGACATGGCGCCCACGCAGAAGAGGAGGGAGGCGGTGACGAAGCCCTCCGCCACGGAGCCCCCGCCGCCTTTCAGGACGCGGACCGTCCTGTCCTGCACCCACTGTCCCAGCCGGTTCATGCGGCCGTCCAGATCCAGCAGCTCCCCCAGAATGGCCCCCAGCGCCATGGAGAGGATGGCCGCCAGGGCGTTCTGTCCCTTGAGGCTTCCGGAAATGCCGATGTAGAGCACGCACAGGGCGATGCCCTGCATCATCAGGGCCTGCAGCCGCTCCCCCAGCCGGGCGCCCTTTTCCCCCAGCACGGAGGAGAAGCGCCCCGCCAGGGCATGGATGCCCAGTCCCACCGCGGAACCCGCCAGAATAACCAGCGTGTTGATGATGGTTCCTGTTAACATAATATCACTCCTTGGGAAATACCCTGAAACTGTCAGTTCTTTCTGCCGGGGCCGGCAATGAGATCCCGGACGATGGCGCTGCCCAGCAGCAATCCCGCCGCGGCAGGCACCCAGGGGGTGCTGCCCGGCACGCTGCGGCGGCCGGGAGGCGGGGCCTCCAGGGACGCGGGCTTTGCGGCCTCCTCCGGGGAGAAGACCACCTTCAGGTGCCGGATGCCGCGGGCGCGCAGTTCCTTCCGCATGACCCGGGCCAGGGGGCAGCCATAGGTCTCCGAGAGGTCCGCCACGCGCAGGAGGCTGGGGTCCAGCTTGTTGCCGGTGCCAAGGGTCATGATCAGGGGGATGCCCAGCCGCCGGGCAGTCTCCGCCAGGTCCAGCTTGCAGGAGACGAGATCGATGGCGTCCGCGATGTAGTCATAGCGGCAGCCCTCCGGAAAGAAGAGATCCCGGCGGCGGGCGTCATAGGTCCCGCGGATGGGGTGGAGCCGCAGGGCGGGGTTGATGTCCCGGAGCCGGGCGGCCACGGCGTCAGTCTTCGCCTGGCCCACGGTGGACTCCAGGGCCTCCAGCTGGCGGTTGCGGTTGCTGCGGGAGACCACGTCATGATCCACGATGGTGAGCTCCCCCACGCCGCTGCGGGCCAGGCACTCGGCGGCGTAGCTGCCCACGCCGCCCAGGCCGAAGAGGATCACATGGGCCCGCTCCAGCCGCTGCTGGGCTTCCCGGCCCCAGAGCATTTCATTGCGAAGGAACAGTTCATTCATTGCTTTGACCTCCGGAGATGTTCCGGAGCGGCGGGCCGCACCGGGGGAAAGCAGAAAGGGATCGGCTCTCGCCGATCCCTTCCGGTCACATGGGAATGTGCGCGGGAATGCGCGTCAGCTGCGGCGGAGGCTCAGCCGACCTTGGAGACGCCCTTGTCCACCAGGGTGATCTCCTCGCTTCCGGTCTGCTGGGAGTACCAGGCGTTGTAGTCGGCGCTCTTCAAGGTGTTGGTGACGGTGACCTGCCAGACAGGGAGGTCGTCGCCCACATAGTAGATGATGTGGTAGCCCTTGTAATCGCTGCCGGAATTGGTGCGCTCCGCGTAGACCACGTCGGCGTCGCCGGACTTGCGGGCGTCGTCGAAGCACCAGGCGTCGAAGGCATCCACCATGGAGCCCTTGGTGACCTGCTCATAGAGGCCGCCCGTGCTGTTGGAGCCGGGATCCTCGGAGTACTCGTTGGCCAGGGCGGCAAAGCTGTCCTCGGTGGCGCCGCCATTCTTCCACTGGGCAAAGATCTCGTCGGCCTTGGCCTTGGCCTCGTCCTTCCGGGCCTGGAGCTCGGCGTCATAGCTGTCGGATTCGCTGTCCAGGCCGGTTTCGTCCACCTGGATGAGGATGTGGCGGACGTCCACGGTCTTGGTCTCATCCCGGTAGCGCTCGTTGAAGCGGACCAGGTAGTAGCTGCTGGTATTCTCGTCAAAAAGAACGGCGGAGTCATTGGCCTGACGGCTCTCGTCGAAGAGCCAGTTCATAAGGGTGCTGTCAGAGTAGCTGGCCTTGTCGTTGGCGGAGTAGTTGGCCTTGTCGTCGGTCTCCGCCAGCTTGGAGAGGATGCCGCCGGCCTGATACTGCGCATAGAGACTGTCGGCCAGGGCCTTGGCGGCCTCCAGCGCGGCGGCGGACTCCTCCTCGGTGGGGGCCACGGTGTTGCCGTCGGCGTCGGTGGTGGAGGCGGCCTTGCCGGAGATGGAGATCATCTCATAGTTGACGTAGTCATAGCGGTTGGAGTTCTCGGCGTACTCGGCGTCCAGCTGATCAGCGGTATAGGTGAGGGTCGCCTGATAGGCGTCCGCATAGTGCTGGGCCAGGATGGCGTTTTTCACCAGCTTTTCATAGGTGGCCATGTTCACCAGCTTGCCGTAGATGAGCTGCAGATAGCCCTTGGCCTTGAGATTGGTGCCCTTGGAGGCGTTATAGCTGTCGGTGCTGGACTGCAGGGATTCCATGGCGGCGTCGAAGTCTGCCTGCATGGAATCGTCCCACTTCATGCCCTCTTCCTCCGCGGCGGCGCAGAGGGACTGGATGGCGGCCATCTGCTTTGTGGCCTGATCCAGGAAGTAGTCATACCAGGAGCTGCCGTCGTCGGTCATGGCGCACTCCTGGTCCTTCAGGCTCTTGCTGGTGTCCAGTCCGAAGTAGGAGAGGTAATAGTAATAGTCGCTGACGAAGCTCTGGTAGTTGTTGATGTAGTAGTACTGGGTCTCGGCGGCGGTGTAGTTTTCGCCGTCGATGGTAACGGCGGTGACGTTCCGCTCGGGGATGCCGGACTTCCAGACCAGGGAGATGATGGCGACGACCACGAAGGCGATGGCGACCAGGAGATAGATGGTATTGCTGCGCTTGGCCTCCCTGTGCTCCTTGGCTTCCTTGGCGGTCTTGGGATCCGTATAGCCGGAGCTCTGCTGCTCCTGGCGAACTTTCTTTTCTCTCGATGCGCTCATTCGTTTTCAGTCCTCTCAAGTTTTCAGGGGATGGCCTTGCCCGGAAAGCGGGGAAAAGGCCGCAGAGATACTCGTATAGTATACTTGATTCCCGGGCGTTTCGCAAGAGCAAATTCCGTTCCGGAGCGGGATTTGCCATGAAAAATCCGGAAAACGCAGAAAAAAAGCGGGAGCAGAGGACTCTGCTCCCGTTATCTGCTGCCCCGCGCCGGCCGTGCGGCCCGTTATAACCTGCACCATATGGCCAGGTGGGTCGCCTCCGCTTGGCTTCACCGCTTCCAACTTCCGGCCGCAGACGGCAGCCGGGAGGCCTGCGAACCGCGAAGCGAGTCCGGCGTCCCGTATAACGAAATGTGGGTTAAAAAAAGACCGTCACGCGCCGGGCAGGGCGCTCCCCCGGAGGGGAAGTCCGCAGAGCGGCATCCGCCGCCCGCAGGATCAGTCTACCACAGATGTGGGAACAATGCAATCGAAAAGAGGGAGCTCACTCCTCCTCTTCCTCCTCCGCCGGAAAGAAGGCCCGGTACTCCTGACCGTCCACCTCGAAGGCGGAGACGAACTCCAGCGTCAGCTCCTCGCCGTCCTCGGCGGTGACGCTGAGAAAGATGGGTTCCTCGTCCTCCTTCTCCTCCTCGTCCTCCAGCAGGTCTTCCAGGAAGGCGGCATAGGCGGCCTCCAGCTCCTCCTCGCTGTCGCAGGTGGAGAGCAGCTCCTCTCCGCTTTCGTCGCGGATGACCTTCAGGATGATAAGGCCGTCGCCCTCCTCGTCTTCCTCCTGACCCAGGGGCTTGCTGTCAAACTCGTCACGCATGGGGGATATCCTCCTTCGATGTAATCTAGGAATCATTTTAACCGCTTTTCGCCGGAAAAGCAAGCTGTCAGCCGGGGCAAAATGCGGAAAATCCGGAAGGAATTTCCGAAAAACCGCCGGAAAAACGCCGGAAGTCCGCGGAAATGCGCACATTCAGGCGAAAAAATCCGGCTTTTCAGGGTTGACAGGCCATGTTACAATGATTGTCATGATGGAGCAGCATGACCATCTTCCCCGCATCCCGCCCGGCGGCGGGCCGCGGAAGGAAAGAGATACATCCGCGCCCTTCCGGCGCGGAGGATTTTGCAAGGAGGTGCCAAGCGTTGGAACACGAACGGCACGAAGAACGGCGCGGTGAGGCCCGGCCCCCCCAGCACCGGAAAAAGCGCAAGCGCCGCCGGGGCGGAGCGGGCTTTGTCATCGGGACGATCCTGCTCATCGGCGTCGTCACCTGCGCCATGCTCGCCGGGATCTTTATGACCTATGTCAAGACCACCCTGGCCCCCACCCTGGATGTGGACATCAACGACTACAATCTGTCCCAGTCCACCATCGTCTACTACACGGACAAGGAGACCGGGGAGGCTGTGGAGCTGGAGACCCTGAAGGGGGAGGAATACCGCATCCTGGTGGACTTTGACCAGATCCCGGACGCCATGTGGCAGGCCGCCGTGGCCGTGGAGGACAAGCGCTTCTTTGAACACCACGGCGTGGACTGGCAGCGCACCATCGGCGCCACCGTCAACATGTTCTTCAAGCAGCGCAACACCTACGGCGGCTCCACCATCACCCAGCAGACCCTGAAGAACATGACCCAGGACAACAAGCCCTACGTCAACCGCAAGGTGCGGGAGATCTTCCGGGCCCTGGAGTTTGAGAAGAAATACTCCAAGCAGCAGATCCTGGAGCTCTACCTCAACTATATTTTCCTGGACAAAAAGTGCTACGGCGTGGAGGCCGCGGCCAAGTACTACTTCGATAAGGACGTCTGGGAGCTCAGCACGGCGGAGTGCGCCAGCATCATCGCCATCACCAACAACCCCTCCCTCTACGGCCCTATGTACAAGATCACCTACACCCGGGACGACGGCACCACCGTCACCCCCCGGGAGCTGAACAAGCAGCGCCAGGAGCTGATCCTGAAGCTGATGTATGAGCAGGGCTACATCCAGACGGAGGCGGAGTATGAGGCCGCCGTCAACGAGGAGCTTCACTTCGTGGAGCGGGAAGGCACGGCGGATGAGGTCCTGAAGGAGGAGAACAAGGACCAGCAGAACTACCAGTCCTACTTCGTGGACCAGGTGCGCCGGGATGTCACCGAGGACCTGATGGAGCTCTGGGGCATGGACAGAAAGGCCACCGTCACCAAGCTCCTCTCCGGCGGCTACCGCATCTATACCACCATCGACCCGGACATCCAGGCCATTGCCGAGTCCGTCTACGCCGACCGGGGCAACCTCAAGAACCTGACCTCCGCCAGCGGCCAGCTGATCCGCTCCGGCATCACCATCGTGGATGTCACCAACGGCAACGTGGTGGCCATGGTGGGCGACATGGGCGAGAAGGAGGGTGACATGGTGTGGAACTACGCCACGGATGTCCACCAGTGCGGCTCCTCCATCAAGCCCGTTTCCACCTACGCCGCGGCCCTGGAGAACGGGGCCATCACCATGGCGGACAGCTTTGATAACTACCCCGTCCAGCTGCTCAACGGCAGCCCCTGGCCCAAGAACTCCCCCCCGGGGTACTCGGGCATGGTCTCCCTGCAGTACGGCGTGGCCCAGTCCCTGAACACCGTGGCCGTCCGGACCATCCTGAAGCTGGGGCTGGACAAGTCCTACCAGTTCATGACGGAGAACATGGGCATCACCACCCTGACGGAGGAGGACCGCAGCGCCACCGGCGCCCTGGCCCTGGGCGGCCTCAGCCGGGGCGTCACCACCGAGGAGATGGCGGCGGCCTTCGCGGCCTTCGCCAACGGCGGCATCTATCACTCCCCCCGGCTCTATACCCGCGTCACGGACGCCGACGGCAACGTCATCCTGGAAAACGAGACCGAGACCCATGTGGCCATGAAGGAGAGCACCGCCTACTTCATGAACCAGCTCCTCCAGGGCGCGGTGCGCAGCGGCACCGGCGCCTCCGCCAACTTCGGCAACATGGCCATCGCCGGCAAGACCGGTACCACCAGCGCCAACTATGACCGCTACTTCGCGGGCTACACCCCCTACTACGCCGCGGCGGTCTGGACCGGCTACAAGAACAACGAGCGCATCTCCTACTCCGGCAACCCCGCCCTGACCCTCTGGCGCAAGGTCATGAGCCAGGTCCACGAGGGGCTGGAATATAAGTCCTTCCCCAAGGCCAGCGGCCTTACCTCCGTCACCGTCTGCATGGACAGCGGCCTCCTGGCCACCGACGCCTGCCGGGCGGATGCCCGGGGCCGGGTCCAGACCGTGGAGGTGATCCCCGGTACGGAGCCCACGGAGAGCTGCACCCGCCACGTCTTCGTCAACTACTGCACCGAGGGCCAGTGCGTGGCCGGGGAGAACTGCCCCGAGAGCAGCATCGAGAGCCGGGTCCTGCTGGACTACGACCGGGAGGTCTTCCTCCGGGGCGATGGAACGCCCTTTGACATCCCCGTGGGCGACAGCGCCTATCTCCTCAAGAACAACGAGCCCGAGGAGGGCTGCCCCGTCCACCAGCATGCCTGGCCCGGGGAGCCTGACGACCCCGACCTGCCGGAGGATCCGGATGCTCCCCCCGGCGACGGCGGAGAGGGCGGCGACTGGTTCAGCAACCTCTGGGGCAACGGCTGATACGGATTTCAAAGGAAAGCCCTTCCTTTGAGATCCCGTGCGCGCCGCGCGCGGGCGGCGCGCAGGATGCGCGCCCGCCTCATCCCGCACCCCGAGCGCCCTGCCGACCGGCAGGGCGCTTTCCTTTTGGCGGGGCGGCAGGGATGTGTCCGCGCCGCAGGAGCTCTTCGTCCGCCCAGGGCAGACAAAACGCCGGAAACTTCCCCTTCCTGGGGCGGGAATTTTGCTGAAATTGGCATTGCATTCCCGACAGCACCTGTGGTAAGATGATTACCAAAAGACAAATGACCACAGGAGGCGGACGAAATGAGCAGAGAGGTCAAGTATTACATCGTGGCAGCCAACGCCCTGCCGGAGGTCTTCATCAAGGTGGCGGAAGCCAAGCGGATGATGCAGACCGGAGAGGCGGACACCGTAGGGGACGCCACCCGGAAGGCCGGCATCAGCCGCAGCGCGTTCTACAAGTACAAGGACTCCGTGCAGCCCTTCAACGACATGAAGGCCGAGCACATCATCACCTTCTACGGGATGCTGAAGGATAACACCGGGGTCCTCTCCCGCGTGCTGGGGATCTTCGCCTCCTCCGGGGCCAACATCCTCACCATCAACCAGAGCATCCCCACCAACGGCTGCGCCGCCGTCACCATTTCGGCGGAGACCTCCGGTATGGAGCAGACGCTGGAATCCCTCATCGCGGCGGTCTCCGGCGTGGAGGGCGTCATCCGCTTTGAGATCATGGCGGGCTGAGGGCGAGGATATGGCAAAGATCGCGGTATTGGGCTTCGGCACGGTGGGCGGCGGCGTCGCCCGGGTGCTGGAGGAGAACCGGGAGGCCATTGCCGCCCGGCTGGGGGAGGAGGTCTCCCTGAAACGCATCCTGGTCCGGCGCTTTCGGGAGAGCCCCTGGCGGGACCGGATGACGGACCGCATCCAGGACATCACGGAGGATCCGGAAGTTTCCGTGGCGGTGGAGGTCATCGGCGGCGTGGACGCAGCCTTGGACTACACTCGGCGCTGCCTGATGGCCGGGAAGCATGTGGTCACCGCCAACAAGCAGCTGGTGGCGGAGCATGGCCGGGAGCTTCTGGAGCTGGCGGAGGAGCACGGCGTCCGGTACCTCTTTGAGGCCAGCGTGGGCGGGGGCATCCCCCTGCTGCACCCCCTGGTGAATTGTCTGGGGGCCAACCGGATCGAGGAGGTCTACGGCATCCTCAACGGCACCACCAATTATATCCTCACCCAGATGACGGAGCAGGGCGAGTCCTTCCGGGACGCCCTCCGTGCTGCGCAGGAGAAAGGCTACGCCGAGGCCGACCCCACCGCCGATGTGGAGGGCATCGACGCCGGGCGCAAGACCTGTATTCTGGCAGACCTGGCCTTCGGCCAGGAAACGCCCCCGGCGGAGGTGCCCATGGAGGGCATCACCCGCCTGGACCTTCGGGACGTTGCCATCGCCCGGGCGGCGGGCTACCGGGTGAAGCTCCTGGGCCGGACCCTGCGCCTGCCGGAGGGCGGCTACGCCGCCTACGTGGCCCCCCATCTCATCCCCGAGGGGAAGCCCATCGCCCATGTCAGCGGCGTCTTCAACGCCGCCGTCATCCGGGGCAGCGCCGTGGGGGAGACTCTGTTCTGCGGCCCCGGCGCCGGGGCATGCCCCACCGCCTCCGCCTGCGTCGCGGACGTGATGGACTGTCTCGCGGGCCCCGCCCGCTTCCGCTTCCGCTGGGGGAAAGCCGGCGGCCTCCGGGACGCCCGGGAGGTCGTGAGCCGCTGGTACCTCCGGACCGGCGCCGGCGCCAGCGCGGTCCTCGCCGCCTTCCCGGAGGCGGAAGTCCTCTTGGAGGAGGGCGGCTGTGCCTTCCTCACCGGCCCTCTCAGCGGCTATGCCGCGGAGACGGCCGCCAAGACCCTGCCTGTCCTGGCCCGGCTGCGGGTGTTGGACTGACGAGAAAGAAGGAATCCTATGAGCCTCATTGTGCAGAAATTCGGCGGCAGCTCCGTGAAGGACGCCCAGCGCATCGAGAACGTGGCGGATCGCATCGCGGAGACCTACCTGGCGGGGAACGACGTCATCGTGGTCCTCTCCGCGCAGGGCGACACCACGGACGATCTCATCGCCAAGGCGGAGGAGATCAACCCCAAGGCCTCCAAGCGGGAGATGGACATGCTGCTTGCCACCGGCGAGCAGATCAGCGTGGCCCTCTGCGCCATGGCGCTGGAGAAGCGGGGCCTTCGCTGCGTGTCCCTCAACGCCTTCCAGGTGGGCATCCAGTCCACTTCCGTCCACTCGGACGCCCGCATTCGCCGCATCGATCCGGAGCGCCTCCGCTCGGAACTGGACCAGCACCGCATCGTTCTCGTGACCGGCTTCCAGGGTGTGGACCGCAGCGGCGACCTCACGACGCTGGGCCGGGGCGGCTCCGATACCAGCGCCGTTGCCCTGGCGGCGGCCTTTCACGCGGACCTCTGCCAGATCTTCACGGATGTGGACGGGGTCTATACCACGGATCCCCGCATCGTCCCCGCCGCCCGGAAGCTCAGCGAGATCACCTACGATGAGATGCTGGAGCTGGCCAGCCAGGGGGCCCAGGTCCTCCACAACCGCAGCGTGGAGCTGGCCAAGAAGTACCATGTGGACCTGGAGGTCCTCTCCAGCCTGGAGCATAAACCCGGCACCAAAGTCAAGGAGGTCGTGAAAGTGGAGAAAACCAACATCGCGGGCATCGCCAAGGATACGAGCCTGGCCCGCATCGCCCTGGTGGGATTGCAGCATAACCCCGGCGTCGCGTTCCAGGTCTTCAGCCTGCTCAGCGGCGGCGGTATCAACGTGGATACCATCCTGCAGTCCATCGGCCGGGACGAGACCAAGGATATCAGCTTCACCGTCCACCGCAAGGACCTGGACGAGACCGTCTCCATCCTGGAAGAGCACAAGGATACTCTGGGCTTTGACCACCTGGCCATTGACGATTCCGTGGGCAAGGTCTCCATCGTGGGGGCGGGCCTCATGAGCAACAGCGCCGTGGCCGCCAGGATGTTTGAGGCCCTCTACGAGGCCGGCATCAACATCCAGATGATCAACACCTCCGAGATCCGGGTCTCCGTCCTCCTGGACGAGGACGACGTCAGCCGGGCCGTGAAGGCAATCCACGACAAGTTCTTCGACGAGATGTAAACTCCGCCGGAGCGATCCCGACCGCGAAGCGCCCCGGTTCTGCCGCGTCCCCTTCCGGCATAGACTGGCCGTGAGGTGATGACCGTGAAAGAACCCTTCTCCCGCTTCGCCCTGCGCTTTCCCCTGACGCTGGGGCTGGGGGCGGTGATGCTCCTGCTCCATGACAGCCTGGCCTCCGGCCTTTTCGGGGCCCTGCTGCCGAGAAACGCCTCCGCCTGGGAGCTCTCGAAGCTGGCCTTCTTCCCGCCGCTCCTGTGCCTGGCTTTGACATCCCGGCAGAGCGGGGGACCGGGGGCGACCCTGCGCCGGGCTGCGGCGCCGGTGGTCCTCGGCGCTCTCATGATGGCGGGGTTCGGGACTCTGGCCGTTTCCCTGACGGCGGAGACAGCCGCCATCATGCTGCTCTGGATCGTTCTCGCCGCCCTGACCCTGGCCCTGGCTGAGCGCTGGCAGGGGAGCCCGGTCTGGACGGTGCTCCTCCTGGCTCTGGGGGCGGCGTACCTGCTCTTTTCCTTCCGCCCGCCGATGCTCCCCCCCTTCCTGGAGCCCGGGGACGTGGCGGCTATGGCCCCCATCGCCTGGTGAGGGGTTCTGAAAAATCGTATTTGCCCTTGTCAACCGAGGGCATCCACAAAGGAGTGTGACCTATGCACGCCATTGTCACCGTGGTGGGCAATGACCGGGTGGGCATTATCGCCTCGGTCTGCAGCCTGCTGGCAGAGAACAATGTCAACATCCTGGATATCTCCCAGACCATCCTCCATGGCAAGTTTACCATGGTCATGGCTGTGGACATTGAAAAGCTCCCCTACCCGTTCACGGACCTGGCCAGGAGGCTGGATGCCCTGGGAGCGGAAATGGGCATCTCCATCCGCATCCAGCGCCAGGAGATCTTTGACGCCATGCACAGCATCTGATACTCTTTCTTGATAAAAATCTTTGATTTTTATCAAGAAGGCGCC
>CAMBID010000008.1 GCA_945867445.1 uncultured Clostridia bacterium
CTCGGGCGCCAACTCGCCCAGCGACACCAGATCGATGGCGGGACGGCGCAGCAGGATGGCGCCCCGGATCTTCACGTTGCTGAGCTCTTCCGCCCGGGCGGCCAGGGCCTTGTCCAGCACGTCCGGCGTGCCGGTGCTCCAGCCGTAATCCACCCAGTCCCCGGAACGGATGACCTTGACGGCCTCCTCCGGCGTGGTCAGCTTCTGACGGTACATTTCCTGAAAATTCATGTCTGTACTCCCCTTTTGCATGATGTCTGATTTTTAAAACGATGTCTATTCTCTCTCGTCAAAAAGCGAGGCAGACAACATGATGGATGATGTCTGCCTCGCTGAGCTTACCTCTTAAGCGGCGGGATTACTCCTCGTCCTCGTCGGCGGGCTTCTCCTCCAGGACGGCGCGGATGGAGAGGGAAATCTTTTTCTTCTCCTCGTCCACGGCGATGATCTTTGCGTTGACGACCTGACCCTCGGAGAGGACGTCCTCAGGCTTCTCCACGCGGTGGTCGGCGATCTGGGAGATGTGGATGAGACCGTCCACACCGGGAACGACCTCGGCAAAGGCACCGAAGCTCATAAGCTTGACGATCTTGACGGAAGCCACGTCGCCCACCTGGTACTTGTCCAGGAAGGTCTGCCAGGGATCCACGGAGTTATCCTTGCAGCCCAGGGAGATCTTCCGCTTCTCGGGATCGTAGGAGATGACGTACACATCCAGGGTGTCTCCCACCTTGCAGACCTCGGCGGGGTTCTTGATGCGGCTCCAGCTCAGCTCGGAGATATGTACCATACCGTCCACGCCCCCGATATCCACGAAGACGCCGTAGGAAGTCATAGACTTCACGACGCCGGTGTAGCGCTTGCCGACCTCAATGTTGGCCCAGATCTCAGCCTGCTTGGCGGCCCGCTCCTCGGCCTGGACGGCGCGGATGGAGCCCACGACGCGGCGGCGGGCACGGTTGACCTCGGTGATGCGGAGGCTGACCTTCTGCTTGATGAGGCTGGAGAGGTCGGCGCCCCGGGGCAGACCGCTCTGGGAGGCGGGGACAAAGACGCGGACGCCCTTGACGGACACCACGAGACCGCCCTTGTTCTCCTCGGTGACGGTACCCTCAAGGACCGTCTTCTCCTCGACGGCCTTCTCAATGTTCTCCCAGACCTTCACGGCGTCCAGGCGCTTCTTGGAGAGCTCGGCATAGCCTTCCACATCGTTGACGCGGACGATATAGGTCTCGATCTCGTCACCCACATGGACGATGTCCTCGGGCTTGGCGGTGGGATCGTCGCTGAGCTCGCTGAGCTTGATGTAGGCGTACTGCTTGGCGCCCACGTCCACCAACACCTCAGTGGGGTTGATGGCCAAAACCGTACCGGTGACCTTCTCTCCTGTATTTAAAGTTTTGAAAGACTGATTCAGTAATTCCTCAAAGGACTCCTCTTTGCCTTCCTGGGTCTTGATTACTTCACTCATTGTTGCATATACCTCCTTAATAATGCCAGCAGGCGTGGATGCGCCAGCCGTAAGTCCCGCAACAGAGCAACCATTGAACCAGTCCGGCAGGAGCTCGTCCGCCGATTCTATCTGGTAGACACGGCGGCAGTTCCCTCTGCAAATCTCCGTCAAATGTTTGGTGTTGGCGCTTTTACGGTCTCCCACCACCACCATCACGTCCGCCCGGGCGGCGATGGACGCCGCTTCGGATTGACGCTTATGCGTAGCATTGCATATTGTATCAAAGAATTCTACGTTTGTACACTCTTTTTTTAAGATTTTCAGGGAAGTTTCAAAAATTTCTCGGATGCAGGTGGTCTGGGCCGCCGCCGTCAGGGGGAGGTCCCGACGGGAAGGGGCCGCGCGGAGCCAGTTTTCGGCGGCCTCCGGGCCCTCCAGCACCACGGTGCCGGGGCAGTAGCTGGCGATGGCCATGACCTCGGGGTGATGGGCCTCGCCGATGAGGACGAAGGTCCTCCCATCCTCCCCCGCCTTTGCGGCCAGCTTCTGGATGCGGGTGACGTTTGGACAGGCGGCGTCCACCGTCCGGACGCCCCGCTGCCGCAGGGACTCCAGCACGTCCTGCCGCTCCCCGTGGGAGCGGATGATGACGGTGTCGCCTTCTTTAAGGGAAACCGGGTCCTCGGTCCTTTCGATGCCGGCGGCGCGGAGCTCCTCCACCACGTGGGCATTGTGGATAAGGTCCCCCAGCATCCAGCAATGGCCGTAGTCCTCCGCCGCCTTCCGGGCCAGGTCCACCGCCCGGTGGACGCCATAGCAGAAGCCAGCGCTCTCTGCCAGGATCACATTCACAGCGGCTTCCCCCCTACCTGCTGTCCGCCCAGGGCGTAGGCCTCCTTCAGGATATCGTCCGCAATCTTCTGCATCTCCTCCGACGTGCCCCGGCGGCCGGTGTAGACCGGGGTGTAGGGCTTTCCGAAGATGATGCGGTGCTTCTGGAAGGGCTTCTTGGGCCCGTCGGCGAAGACGGGGACCAGCGTTGCCCCGCTGCGGACACCGATGACGGCGATGCCGGAGTGGGCGTGGGGCGGCAGGCCGTCCACATAGCCCACGCCATCCCGGATGGTGGTGCCCTCCGGGAAGATGAGAAGATTCTGGCCTTCCTTGATGACCTGCATGGCGGTCTTCACGGACTGGATATCCGCCGTGCCTCTCGTCACCGGGAAGGCGCCCAGCTTGCGAATGAGCCAGGCCAGGGCCTTGTTATGGAAGAGGGCCTCCTTGGCCATAATGCGCAGATGGTAGTTGTGGGGCAGGCACACGCCGATGAGCACCGGGTCCCAGTTGCTGGCATGGTTGGGACAGAGCAGCGCCCCGTGCCGGGGGAGGTTCTCCAGTCCCTCCGGCTGCAGGCGGAAGATCCACTTGATGAGCCGGCCCAGGGTCCAGTACAGGATCTCAAAAAACATCCTGGCTCCTTTCCCGGATCAGCTCCTCCACCGCCCGGAGAGCCCCGTCGAAGTCGAGATGGGTAGTGTCCAGCAGAACGGCGTCCTCCGCCTGGCGGAGGGGGGCGGCGGCACGGTGGGTGTCGTTGTAGTCCCGCTGCCGGATGTCCGCCAGCACCTTTTCATAGGGCTCCGGCGTGCCCCGGAGCTCCAGCTCCCGGCAGCGGCGGCGGGCCCGCTCCTCCGCCTCCGCGGTGAGGAAGATCTTGACGTCCGCGTCCGGCAGGACCACGGTGCCGATGTCCCGGCCATCCATGATAACGCTGTGGCGGCGGGCCAGGTCCTGCTGCATCTCCAGAAGGTAGGAGCGGACCTCCGCGTGGGCGGAGACGTCGGAGGCGTAGGCCGAGACCTCCGGGAAGCGGATCTCCGCCGTCACGTCCTGGCCGTTGAGGATCATATGCTGGAGACCGTCCTCCTCATAGCGGAGCTCCACCCGGATGCCGGGGAGGAGCGGCAGCACCCGGTCCTTGTCCCTGGGGTCCACGCCGTGGCGAAGGAGGTAGTAGCCGATGCTGCGGTAGATAGCCCCGGTGTCCACATAGAGGAGCCCCAGGTCACGGGCGGCGGCCCGGGCAATGGTGCTCTTCCCGGCGCCGGAAGGGCCGTCGATGGCGACATTGATCTGCTTCATTGCGTTTCCTTCCCTTCTTGCTGTGCTGCGGCCGCCCCGGCCGCCCGGCCGGTGGCCCAGGCGATCTGCAGGTTGAAGCCGCCGGTATAGGCGTCCGCGTCCAGGAGCTCGCCGGCGAAGTAGAGGCCGCGTACCAGCCTGGACTCCATGGTCCTGGGGTCCACCTCCCCCACCTTGACGCCGCCGGTGGTGACGATGGCCTCCGCCGCCGGGCGCTTGCCAGTGATCTCCACCGGGAAGGCCTTGAGAACAGCCAGCAGCGCCTGGCGCTGCTCCCGGGTGATGTCGTGGACCTTCTCCTGAGGCGGGATACCGGAGAGCTCGATGACCACGGGGATGAGCTTCTGGGGCAGGAGGTCATCCAGTGCGTTGCGGAAGTCGTGATTCTGATACTTCCGGAAGTCCGAGAGGAGGCGCTTGTCCAGCTGAGCTTGGTCCAGGGCGGGCTTCAGGTCGATCTCAAAGCGGTAGTCCTTCCTTCCGAAGTGCCGCATGTGGGCGGAGGCGGAGAGGACCAGGGGGCCGCTGACGCCGAAATGGGTGAAGAGCAGCTCGCCGAAGTCCTGATAGAGTTTCTTCTTCCCCTCATAGACCGTAAGGCCCACGTTCCGGAGACTGAGCCCCTGGAGCCGGGTACAGGGGATACCCGGGGCGATGACGCCCTCCAGCGGCACGAGAGACCCGTCCAGCTCCGTCACCGTGTGGCCCAGGGACGCCGCCAGGCGGTGGCCGTCCCCGGTGGAGCCGGTGGCAGGATAGCTGACGCCGCCGGTGGCCAGGATGACCGCATCCGCGGGATAGGCCTCCCCTTCCCCCCGGACGGCGCGGACCGCGCCGTCCTTCATTTCAATGTCCAGTGCCCGGTCGTGGGCCCAGCGGACATGAAGGGCTTTCAGCCGCTGCTCCAGGGCGGCACTGATGTCAAAGGCCCGATCAGACACCGGGAAGACCCGGTTTCCCCGCTCCACCTTCAGGGGGACGCCGAGGTGCTCGAAGAAGGCCACGGTGTCCCGGCTTCCCCAGCGGGTAAATGCGCTGTAAAGGAATTTTCCGTTGCGGGGGATATTGGCAAGAAGGCCCTCGAGAGGCGCGTCATTCGTGACGTTGCAGCGGCCCTTTCCGGTAATGTTCAGCTTCTTCCCCAGGCGCTCGTTGGGCTCCAGCAGCGTGACGCTGGCGCCGCCCTCCGCTGCCGTGATGGCGGCCATCATACCGGCAGGCCCCCCGCCGATGACTGCCACCCGCTTACTCATCGTCGCCCTTTCCGAAGACACCGTACTCGCCCCAGATGTCCTCCAGACGGGCGAAGGTGGCGGCCACATCCTTTCCCATCCGCTGGCCGATGGCCACGAGAAGCGCATTGACCATGCTGAGAGGGGCAGTGATGGAATCCACGAAGGAGATCAGCTCCCCGGCGGCCAGCAGCGTGTTGTCCGCCAGCTGGTAGAGGGGGGAGACCTTGCTGTCCGTGAGGCCCAGGATGGCAGCCCCCCGGTCCCGGGCAAACTTCACCACGTTCATGGTGACCTGGGAGTACCGGGGGAAGGACATCACCACCAGCACGTCCCCCTCCCCGATACGGAAGAGCTGCTCGAAGATCTCGCCGGCGGCATTGCTCTGCACGAGAGTCACGTTCTCTAAAATGAGGTGGAGGTAGAAGTTCAGGTACTCCGCGATGAAGTGGGAGGAGCGGAGGCCCAGGATATAGATGTGGCGCGCGCCGATGATCTGCTCCACTGCGGCGTGGAAGGCGGCGCGGTCCGTCTCCTCCGCCATGGCGCGGAGACGGTCGCTCTCCCGCTGGAGAACGGTGTCCAGCACATCCTGCCCCAGCAGCAGGTCGTCCGCTGCCCGGATGCGCTGGGTGGAGGTGAGGCGGCCCCGGATCATCTCCTGCAGGGCCCGCTGCATGCTGGGATAGCCGTCGTAGCCCAGCTCGGCGGCGAAACGGACCACCGTGGACTCGCTGACGCCCACCTCCTGCCCCAGCTTGCTGGCGGTCAGGAAGGCGGCCCGGTCAAAATTCTCCAGGATAAACGCTGCGATCCTCTTCTGCCCCTTGGAAAAGCTGCCGAGATCGTGCTGGATGGTATGCAGAATGTTCTTCGTCACGCTTCATCGCCTCCGGGGGATCGCCCCAAATTCCCGGCGGGTGCCGGGGGATGCCGCCGGGAGAAAGACACGGCGGCGCAGTTTCCATCAGGATATCATCTTAGCATTTTCCCTTCCCGGTTTCAATGGCTTTCTGCCGGAAATTCTCTCCTTTTCCCAGCGGCGGATTGATGCTTGGAATTGGACAGGCTGGATCGGCTGATCTGCCTGTGAACCGCTGGCCTAGCCAGGGGTTTCCTTTATACAAAAGAGAGCGCGGGGTCTCCCCCGCGCCCTGGCGCGTTCAATCTGATCTCCCGCTCCGGCTTGGCCCGGGCGCTCCGCCGGGATGGGTCTTGGGGGTCTCGCCCTTCAGGGCGGCCACCTCGTCCTCCGTCAAATCCCGCCAGGCGCCGCTCTTCAGGCCGCCCAGGGTCAGGCAGTCCTCCCGGATGCGGCGCAGACGCAGCACGGTGAGGCCGCACTGGGCACACATCCGCCGGATCTGGCGGTTCTTCCCTTGGTGTAGGGTGATCTCCAGCAGCGCCCGGTCCCCCTCCTGCGGGAGGGTTCGGACTTTCGCCGGGGCGATGGGTTCGCCGTCCAGGTCCCGGACCCGGGCGAGGTGCTCCGCCGCTCGGCCGGTGTCCCCCTGCACCGTTACCTGATAGGTCTTGGAGATCGCATGGCTGGGATGGGTCAGGCGCTGGGCCAGGGCGCCGTCGTTGGTGAGGAGCAGCAATCCCTCGGAGTCCCGGTCCAGCCGTCCCACGGGGTAGACCCGGACACCGGCGCCCGCCACAAGATCCGCCACGGTCTTCCGCCCCCGCTCATCGGAGAGAGTGGTGACGTAGCCCCGGGGCTTGTGGAGCATCAGGTAGCGGAAGGCCTCCGGCTGCCGCAGGGGCTTGCCGTCCACGGTGACGGAATCCCGCTCCGGGTCCGCCTTGTCCCCCAGGGACGCGGGCACGCCGTTCACCGACACCCTGCCCGCCGTGAGCCAGATTTCCGCTGTCCGCCGGGAGCAGAGCCCTGCGGCGGAGAGGATCTTTTGCAGCCGTTGCTTCAATGTTACCCTTCCCTTTCCAGCGTGTGGAGCCAGTCCGTGGCGGTGGGCAGCCGGGGCGGCACATTCCTGCCGCAAAGGAGGGCCACCCGGCCCACTTCCTTCCCCTGGCAGGTGATGACGGCCTCCCCGACTTCCGCGCCCAGGGGCGCATCCGCGAGAAGCTCCGGGAAGTCCGCCTTCACCGTGACGTCCTCCTCCGCCGCCGTGGGCCAGCGGAAGCTCGCCGCCGCCCGGAGGGGGATGTCCTGGCCCTCCGCCCGGGCGTAGCCCAGGATCTCGCCCCGGGAAATGACAGTTTTCGCCGGGTACGTTTCAAAGCCGTAGTCAAAGAGGGCGGCGTGATCCGCCCAGTCGTTGCCGTCCTGC
Organism: uncultured Clostridia bacterium; assembly: GCA_945867445.1. Lineage (GTDB taxonomy): Bacteria > Bacillota > Clostridia > Oscillospirales > Oscillospiraceae > Oscillibacter. The sequence goes on from CAMBID010000008.1 coordinate 7,122, forward strand.
AGCGTGACGGCGATAAGCCGCTGACCGTCCCTCTCCGCGCAGGAGACCAGGGTCCGCCCGGCGGCCCGGGTATAACCGGTCTTGAGCCCCACGCAGTCCGTCCGATGGGCTAAAAGCTTATTGTGGTTCTGGAACGTCCGCCCGCCGATGGTGGCGACGCGGGTAGAGGCGATGCGGAGCAACGTGGGGTCCGCCGCCGCGGCCTGGCCCAGCTTCGCCATGTCCAGGGCCGTGGAGTAGTGGCCCTCCGCGTCCAGGCCGTTGGGGTTGGCAAAGGACGAATTCTCCATCCCCAGCTCCGCCGCCGTCTCGTTCATCAGGGCAACGAAATGGGGCACGTTCCCCGCCACCGCGTCCGCGATAGCCACGGCGGCGTCGTTCCCGGAGGCCAGCAGGAGGCCGTAGAGCAGCGTCTCCAGCGTCAGCTTCTCCCCGGCCTTCAGGTACATGGAGCTGCCCTCCACCCCGGCGGCGTCCTTCCCCACGGTGCAGACCTGATAGAGGTCCCCATAACGGATGGCCACCAGCGCCGTCATCAGCTTGGTGGTGGAGGCGATGCGCATTCTGGCGTTTGCGTTTTGACTGTAAAGGACACGGCCGCTGTCCGCGTCCAACAGGACAGCAGCCGTAGCAGAAGTACTGACAGCGCCTGCGTGACAAGGCAAAATCCTTGTCATCAGAATAAGGCAGAGCAGGAGGCGGAAAAGGCTCGGTCTCCGTTTCAACTGATATCACCCCGTTTCAAAAGGTGCTATCAGTATACCCTTTTCAGAGGGTCTCTGTCCCCTTCTTTTTGTCGAGATAGTTTTCCACCCGGTCCATGACCTCCGGCACCAGGTCAATGACCCGGTCCACGGTGCTGACGGGAGGCACCGCCACGGGCATCACCCGGGTAACGCCGTCCTTGATCACCAGAAAGGCCACGGGGTCGATCTTGACGCCGGCGCCGCTGCCGCCGCCGAAGCTCTGCCCGGTCTTGCCGTAGTCGCCGCCGCCGCTGCCAAAGCCCACGGACACCCGGGAGATGGGGATCAGGGTCACGCCGTCGGCGGTGACGATAGGCTCGCCCACGATGCTGTTGGTGTCCACCATCTCATGCACCTTCTCCATGGCGGTGCGCATGAGGTCACTGAGGGGGGATTTCCGCTCCATCTGTTCCATGAAAACCGTCCTTTCTTATGCAGCCGTTTTCGGCGGCTCCTCCGCCGTTTGCGGCGGGGTCATTTCCTTCGTGTCGTCATCCCGGCGGCGCTTGCGGTAGTGGAGGAACCACTTCACCGCCGGGATCAGCAGGGCAAAGCCCATGGCGAAGAGGGTGCCGAGGCGGAATGTCACCGCCGCCTCGCCGGAGAAATCTGTGCGCTCCGCGTCAAAATCCACACCGGTGTGGATGCGCGGGTCCGGGATGCGCATCCAGCGCTGGAGCTGGGGCATCACGGTCCACATGGCCGCCTGGAGGTAGCCATACTTCTCTGCAGCGTCCGCCGGATCATTCTTTCCGGCGAGCGTCAGGGATATCCGCAGGGGTTCCACCCGGATGCCCCGGCCCAGCTTGCGCAAGGACTTCTTCAAAGCCGGCAGCAGGAGGCGCAGGGCCTCCCGGAGGTCCTCCCTTCTGGGTTTCGGGAGGGGTTTTCTCTCCTTTTTGGGCTTCTTGCGCTTTTCCCCCTTGGGTTTTCCGGGAGGGTGCCCGTCCTTTTTCGGTTTTTTCTCCTTTTGAGGGATAATCGGAAGCCGTACCGGACCCAGGATGGCCGTGACGCGCAGGTCCGTCCCCCAGGAGGCCCGAACCCCCAGCTGAAGGAGGCAGAGCAGCAGGATCAACAGGGCCAGCACAGCCAGAATCTTCAGAAACAGCATGGCCCCCCTCCTCTCTTCTTTGGAATGTGCTCAGTCCCCGGCTTCGCTCTCCGGCGGATCGGAGAGCAAGCCCTCCGTCCACTCCCCCTCCGGGTCAATGAGGGCCCCGTCCTCCCCCAACCGGAGCTGGCCCTCCCCGGCCAGGTCCGGCATCTCCGGAAGATCGTCCAGGCTCGTCAAATGGAAGGCCCGGAGGAACTTCTTCGTGGTGCGATAGAGATGGGGCCTGCCCGGCACCTGGAGCCGGCCGGCCTCCTCAATGAGCCCCCGGTTCAGGAGGAGGCCCACGGTGTAGGCGCTGTCCACGCCCCGGATCTGGTCCACATAGGCCCGGGTGGTGGGCTGGTAATAGGCGATGATGGTCAAAACCTCCAGCGCGGGCTGGGAGAGCTTCGCAGGCTTGCGGATCTCAAAGGCCCGGCGGATGACATCCGCATAATCCGGGGCGGAGCAAAGCTGCCAGCTGTCCTCCATCCGGAGGAGCCGGATGCCCCGGCGCTCGTAGGCGTAGTAGTCCATGAGCTTCTGCAATATGCGCTCCGCCGTGGGGCGGTCCAGGTCCAGGGCGGTGCAGATGCGGTCGATCTGTACCGGCTCGCCGGAGGCGAAGAGGATGCCCTCCATGGCGGATTCCAGTTCCTTCACCTCAAGATCCATGGGGTTTCCCTCCTTAGAATGTGATGTCTTCCGGCAGGTCCCGGAGCTGCTTCACGGTGCAGTCCTGCTGGGACCCGGCCAGGCGGATGACGGCGGCCTTGCACAGCTCCAGCACGGCCAGGAAGGTCGCCACCACCTCGCTGCGGCTGCGGCTGCCCCGGAAAAGCTGCAGAAAGCGCAGCATCCCCCCCTGCTTTAAGTGCCGCAGGATCTCCCGCGCCTTGCTCTCCACGGGGTAGGGCTCCCGCTGGACGATCTGGGCGAAGGCGGCCCTGGGAGGCGGCATCCGCCGCTCCACCCGGTTCTGGATCTCCGCCAGAGCCAGCACCAGGTCGGCGGCTTCGTGGCAGTACTCATAGATCCTGCCCCGCTCCACGGTCTCCGGACTCCGGGTTTCGATGCAGCGGCCAAACTCCTCCAGGGGCTCCAGGCGCTTGGCCGCCTGGCGGATCTTACCATAGCTCTCGTGGCGGCGGCGCTCCTCCAGGGACTGGATCAGGGCATCCATCTCGGTCTTGGCCTCCTCATCCTCCAGGGAGAGGAGCATCCGGGTCTTGAGGTAGACCAGGTGGGAGGCCATGGTGATGAACTCACTGGCGACTTCCAGGTCCATCTGCCGCCGCTGCTCCAGGAAGGCAATGTACTGGTCGCAGATCAGGGCGACGGAGATGTCCTGGATCTCCATCCTGTTCTTGCTGAGGAGGAAAAGGATCAGGTCCAGGGGGCCCTCGAAGTCCTGCATCTCCTCCGTGCGGGTGCGGACCACCTTTTCCAGTTTATAAACAGGGTTCTCCAAATGGCTTCACCTCAGTAGATCAGGTTGAAAAAGAGCTGGTACACCCAGCGGATAGCGGTGCTGACGGCACCGCCCCCCACGCCCCAGAAGGAGAGCAGAAGGAGCAGCAGCATACCG
>CAMBID010000009.1 GCA_945867445.1 uncultured Clostridia bacterium
GTTTATCCCCCCCCCCCGCCCCCCCGCCAACCACAACCGGGGGCGGGGCCACCCCCCCCCCCCCGCCGCCGTGCTGTCTTTCCGGTTTGCCGGGCGCCTAGTCCCGGGAGGGCGCCGCCTCGGTCTCGCCGAAGACGGCCAGGAAGTCCTTCCGCTCCATGGTTTCATGAGCCAGGAGGTACTGTGCCACGGCCTCCAGCTTGTCCCGCTGCTCCGTGAGGATGGCCTCGCAGCGGCGGCAGCTCTCCGCGATAATGCTCTGGACCTCGGCGTCGATCTCCGCCGCCACGGTCTCGGAGTAGCTGCGGCTCTGGCTCATGGTGCGGCCGATGAAGACCTCGCCGCTGCCCGAATCGAAGCAGACGGGGCCCAGCTTCTCGCTCATGCCGTAGGTCGCCACCATCTTGTGGGCCAGGGTGCTGGCCCGCTGGATGTCGTTGGAGGCGCCGGTGGAGATGTCGCCCAGCACCAGGCTCTCCGCCACCCGGCCGCCCAGGAGGGCGGTGATCTCATCCTCCAGGTAGCGCTTGGAGAGGTAGGAGCGGTCCTCCTCCGGCAGGGAGATGGTCATGCCGCCGGCCCGGCCCCGGGGAACGATGGAAATCTGGCTCACCGGGTCGTGCCGGGGCAGGCTGTGCATGACGACGGCGTGGCCCGCCTCGTGATAGGCGGTGAGCTCCCGCTCGTGCTGAGGGATGATGCGGCTGTGCTTCTCAGGGCCCGCGATGACCTTGATCTCCGCGGCGCGGATATCCTCCATGCTGAGGTAGGGGGCGTTCTTCCGGGCAGCCAGCAGGGCCGCCTCGTTGAGAAGGTTTTCCAGATCCGCGCCGGTGAAGCCCGGCGTGCCCCGGGCGATGTCCCCCAGGTCCACGTCCTCCGCCAGGGGCTTGTCCTTGGCGTGGATCTTCAGGATCTCCTCCCGGCCCCGGATGTCCGGCAGGCCCACGTAGATCTGCCGGTCAAAGCGGCCGGGGCGCAGCAGCGCCGGGTCCAGCACATCCGAGCGGTTGGTGGCGGCCAGGACCACCACGCCCTCGTTGCGGCCGAAGCCGTCCATCTCCACCAGGAGCTGGTTCAGGGTCTGCTCCCGCTCGTCGTGCCCGCCGCCCAGGCCCGTGCCCCGCTGGCGGCCCACGGCGTCGATCTCGTCGATGAAGACGATGGCCGGGGCCTGCTTCTTGGCCTGGGAGAACAGGTCCCGCACCCGGGAAGCGCCCACGCCCACGTAGAGCTCCATGAAGTCGGAGCCGGAGATGGAGAGGAAGGCCACCCCGGCCTCGTTGGCCACGGCCTTGGCAAGCAGGGTCTTGCCGGTGCCCGGCGGGCCCACGAGAAGCACGCCCTTGGGGATGCGGGCGCCCAAGGAGGAGTACTTCCCCGGGTCCCGGAGAAAGTCCACGATCTCGCTGAGCTCCTCCTTCTCCTCGTCTGCCCCGGCCACGGAGCGGAAGCCGATGCTCTTATCAGAGTCTGAGAGGGTCCGGATGCGGGCGGAACCGAACTTCGCCATGCGGTCCTGCCCGCCCCCGGCCATCTGCTGGGGCCGGAGGATGAAGAAGTACCAGAAAAGGCCGATCAGCAGCACCGTCACCAGGGTGGGAGCCAGGGTCGCGAGCCAGTTGACAGAGTGATCCTGGTAGAAATCGTAATCCTCGATGATGCCCTTCTCGCTCTGGGTGATCACCAGGGGCATGAGGTCATCCTGGAAGAGCTGAAAGTCGTAGAGCTCGTGCCGCACGATCTTGCTGCCCTGGACGCTCTCCCTCAGCTCCAGGGTGAGGGTGTTGCCCTCCACCGTGAAGCGCTGGACCTTCTCCTGGACGAAGAGCTGCCGGGCCTGGGCGTAATCCACCTGGGGCATGTCGGCGTTGTTCTGCAGCAGCCAGGAGGCCGCCAGCGCCATGATCGCCAGCAGCAGCACGACCCCCAGACTGGAAACGCGTTCTCTCACTTCGTGTATACCTCCGGTTTCAGCACCCCGATATAGGGGAGATTGCGGTACTCCTGGGCGTAGTCCAGGCCGTAGCCCACCACGAACTCATCCGGCACCACGAAGCCGGCGAGGTCGGGCTTCACGGCCTTCACCCGGCGGGAGGGCTTGTCCAGCAGGGTCACAATGGTGATGCTGGCGGCGCCCTTGGTGCGCAGGTAATCCTTCAGGAAGGCCAGGGTGTTGCCGGAGTCCAGGATGTCCTCCACGATGATGAGATCCCGGCCGGTGATGTCCTGCTGGACGTCGTGGGTGATCTGCACCCGGCCGGAGGTGGAGGTGGCGTTGCCGTAGGAGCTGATGGCGATAAACTCCAGGTCGCTCTTGAGCGGGCAGGCCCGGATCAGGTCAGACATGAAGATGAAGCAGCCCTTGAGGACCCCCAGAAAGAGGGGGCGCTTGCCCTGGAAGCGCTCCGTGAGTTCCGCGCCCATCTCCCGCACCCGCTTGGCGATATCCTCCTCGGAAAACAGCACCTTCAGGATGTCATTCTCTATTTCGTTGTACATGGTCTCTCTTCTCCTATATTTTTATTCCGTCTCAGATTCGACGGTCACAAACCGGCAGGCATCGCCGGCGGGGAGGAAGGCCTCGTCCGTGCCCAAGGGCCAGACGGCGGCGAGCCGCTCCCCCAGAAAGATGCCGGGAAGGCGCTGCCGCGCCGCGAGGTCCAGCCCGCGGTCCTGGCAGAGGCGCTTCACCGTACGGCTGCCGCCCCGGGTCCCCGGCAAGGTCAAGCGCTCCGCCCCGGTGAGGGGGGCGACGGAAAGGGGCTCCGTCCCGGGCCGGAGGGGCAGCCCCTCTCCCACCGGACGGTCCCGGAGGGTCAGGGTGTAATCCCCCCAGCGGAGGGGCGTGTTCAGGCGGAGCTCCGCTCTCGGCAGGGGCCCCTCCCGGCGGGTGAGGGTCAGGATGCCGTTCCTCCGCTGGACCGTCAGGCCGTAGGGAAGGTTCGCCGTCCCGCCCTCCGGCAGGGTAAGGAGGGTGCTGATGTGGGCGGAGGAGAGGTCCTTCCGCCCGCCGGCGGCAGCGGCCAGCAGGTGGAGGGCCGTGCGCTCCGCCAGGGCGGCGGGGGCGTCCTCCAGAATGCTTGCCTCCATGCGGACGCCGCCCTCCGGCAGGGCGGCAGCGTGACGCTCCGCAAGCCTGCGTGCCAGGGTCTCCAGCGCTTCGTCCTCCCGGCGAAGGGTCTCCGCCGCCCGGGTCATGTTTTCGACGGCCCGGGGGTTGATGCCCTCCAGCACCGGGAGGACCTGATGACGGAGGCGGTTTCGGGCGGGGACGTCGCTGCCGTTGCTCTCATCCTCCACATGGGGGATGGCGTGGGCGGCGGCGTAGTCCGCCAGGGTCTCCGGCGGCAGCGTCAGGAAGGGCCTCAACAGCCGGGGCGCGTCGGGACCAGCGCCCAGAGGCCGGGCCTCCCGCATCCCCCGGAGCCCTGCCGAACCCGTGCCCCGGATGAGGTTCAGGAGCATGGTCTCGGCGTTGTCCCTGGCGTGGTGGGCGGTGCAGACGGCGATAAAGTTCCCGTCCCGGGCGGCTTTTTCCAGGAAGGCGTAGCGTGCCTTCCTGGCCGCCTCCTCCCGGGAGAGCCCCCGGGCCCTGGCCAGGGCGGCCACGTCCCCCTCCCCCAGGAGAAAGGGAATACCCTGGCGCTCGCACCAGTCCCGGACGAAGTCCGCGTCCCGGCGGGAGGTCGGACGCAGATGGTGGTCAAAATGGGCGGCGGTGACGGAAAGGTCTCTCCGCGCGGTCAGGAAATGCAGCAGACACATGGAATCCTGCCCGCCGGAGACCGCGCAGAGCACCCGCCCCCCCTCCGGCAGATGCCGCCGGAGGGCGTCCGTAGCGGGGCGCAGGGGCTCATTCCTCATCGTCATAGCGGTTATCCAGGGTGGCGAACTGCGTGTACTCCGGCATCCACCGCAGCTCCACCTTGCCGGTCTCGCCGTGGCGGTTTTTCGCCACGATGCACTCGGCGATGTTGTGCTTCTCCGAGTCCTCGTTATAGTAGTCGTCCCGGTAGAGGAACATGACGATGTCCGCGTCCTGCTCGATGGCGCCGGATTCCCGCAGGTCCGAAAGCATGGGGCGCTTGTCGTCCCGCTTCTCGTTGGCACGGGAGAGCTGGGAGAGGCAGATGACGGGCACGTTCAGCTCCTTGGCCATGATCTTCATCATCCGGGAGATGTCGCTGACTATCTGCTGGCGGTTCTCGCCCCGGCCGCTCTTGTCCCCGGCGGAGGTCATGAGCTGCAGGTAGTCGATGACGACCAGTCCCAGGTTATCCAGGCGGCGGCACTTGGCGTTCATATCCGCCGCGCTGAGCATGGGGTTGTCATCCACCCGAATATCCAGCTGGTTGAGGACCGACGCGGCGGCGGCAATCTTCTGCCAGTCCGTCTCCCGGAGGTTTCCGGTGCGGAGACGGTAGTTCTCCACCAGGGCCTCACCGGAGAGGATGCGGGTCACCAGCTGCTCAGCGGACATTTCAAGGGAAAAAACGGCCACGGTCTTCCGGGAGAGCTTCGCCACGTTCAGGGCGATGTTCAGAGCCAAGGAGGTCTTGCCCATGCCGGGGCGGGCGGCCAGCAGCAGAAGGTCCGATTTATTGAGGCCGGTAATCTTGGCGTCCACCGCCGAAAAGCCGGTGGAGAGACCGGGCATATGCCTCTCGCTCTCCGTCATCTCGCTGAGGCGCTCCAGCACGTCCGGCAGCACCCGGCTGATGGGCACCATGTCCTGGGCGCTCTGGCCCCGGCGGACGGCGAAGATCTTCTGCTCCGCGGCGTCCAGGGTGTCCGACGCGGTGCCGATGCCCTCCTGCACCATGGCGGTGATCTCCGAGGCGGCGATGGCCACCCCCCGGAGGAGGGCCTTATCCCGGACGATCTTCACGTATTCCATAACGTTGGCGGAGGTGGGGGTGATCTCCATCAGCTCCGCGAGATAGCGCCTGGTGGTCTGCTCATCGTAGGTGCCGTTTTTCCGCAGCTCCTCCGCCACGGTGATGCCGTCCACCGGCCGGGCGTAGCTGAACATGGAGTAGATGGCCTCGAAGATCTCCCGGTTCTGCCGGAGGTAGAAGTCCCCGGGCTGAAGCTTGTCCATCACGTCCTTGATGCACTCGGGATCGATGAGCATGGAGCCCAGCACTGCCTGCTCCCCCTCCAGAGAGTGGGGCATCTGCCGGGTCAGCAGGTCTTCGGTTTCCATTCTCTCACCTCGCTTTCCGGCGGCTTGGCCGGGAATGCCCCGGCGGAGCCGGGGAGGGGGCTTACTTCTCCTCGCAGACCAGCACGTTGACGGTGCCGCTGATCTCAAAGCCCAGGCGGGCCTTCACCTGATAGGTTCCGAAGCTCTTGATGGGGTCGTCCAGCACCAGCTTCTGCTTGGGGATATCCACGTTATGCTGCTGCTTCAGGGCGTCGGAGATCTCCTTGGTGGTGACGGCGCCGAAGAGGCGGCCGCCGGCGCCGGCCTTGGCGGGGATCTTCACGAGAAGGGCCTTCAGCTGCTCCGCGGCGGCCATGGCGGCCTCCTTCTGGCGGGCCTCCTCGGCCCGGCGGGCCTTCTCCTTCAGGTTCATGGTGTTGATGGCGTCCGCCGTGGCGGCGATGGCCAGTTTCCGGGGCAGAAGGTAGTTGCGGGCGTAGCCCTCGGAGGCTTCAATGAGCTGGCCTTTCTTGCCCTGCCCCTTCACGTCCTGCTGTAAGATGACTTTCATGGTATAACTCCTTTGATTGAGAATTGTGAGAATTGAGAAAGCAGTAGGGATCATCCGGGACAGATCCCGGAAAACGCACGCGGGAAAGCGCGGGGAGCTTATACTAGTTCTTGATAAAAAGCTTTCAAAGCTTTTTATCGCGCCGCAGGCGCGTCAAGAACTTATGAGACGGCTTTTGCGGCAGACTGCCGCAAAAGGGCGACGCTGACAGCGGCGCCTTCTTGATAAAAATCAAAGATTTTTATCAAGAAAGAGTATTACTTCTCAAAGTAGGCTTCGATGACATCCAGGAGCTTGGCCCGGACGTCGGCCACGTCGCCCTCGGCAACCTGGCCGCCGGCAGTGGTGGAGTTGCCGCCGCCGCCCAGCGCCTCCAATATCACCTGGACATTGACATCTCCCAGAGAGCGGCCGGACAGGATGACCCCCGGGCCCTTCCGGCAGAGGACGAAGGAGGCCCTCACTCCCCGGAGGGTCAAAAGCTCATCCGCCGCCTGGGCCGCCGCCACCCGGTCCACGCCGTCCTCCGGGATGGCCGCCACGGCGATGCCGCCGGGCAGGATCTCCGCCCGACGGAGGACGTCGTAGCGCTTCACCACGTCGCTGAGGTCGTTCTGGAAGTAGCGCTGGACGTCCGTGGTGTCCGCGCCGGAGCGGCGCAGGAAGGCCGCGGCCTCAAAGGTCCGGCCGCCGGTACGGAGGGTGAAGTGCTTGGTATCCAGCACGATGCCGGCAAGCAATGCCTCGGCCTCCTCCCGGAGGACCTCCGTGGGCTCGCAAAGGTACTGCAGAAGCTCCGTCACCAGCTCCGAGGCGGAGGAGGCATAGGGCTCGTGGAAGTTCAGGGCGGCATTCTCAATATAGCTGGCGGCCCGGCGGTGGTGGTCGATGACCGCCACCCGGTTGCAGCTCTCCAGAACCTGGGGGGCCTCCACAAAGTCCGGGCGGTTGGTGTCCACCACAATGAGGAGGGTGCCGGGCTGGAGCTTCAGAAAGGCCTCCTGCTTATCCACAAACGCCCCTGCGTACTCCGGGAGCTTCCTCAATTGCGCCAGCACCAGCTGGGCGGCGTTGTTGTCCTGGTCCAGGATGATCTGGGCCTTGCGGCGGCGCTTCCGGGCGATGCACATGAGGCCCGCCGCCGCGCCCAGCGCGTCCATATCCGCGTAGCTGTGGCCCATGATGTAGATCTGCCTGGCGTCCTCCATCAGCTCACCCAGGGCGTTGGCCATGACCCGGGACTTCACCTTGGTGCGCTTCTCCGTGGTCTTGGTCCGGCCGCCGAAGAAGGAGAAGTCCTGCTTCGTGCGGACCACCGCCTGGTCGCCGCCCCGGGAGAGAGCCATCTCCAGAGAGAGGTTCGCGCCCTTATAGAGCTCCGCCATGGTGTCGGCGTCCTTCCCCACACCGATGGAGAGGGTGGGGTTCAGGCCCTCCGCCACCTTCACCGTCCGGATGGAATCCAGCACAGCGAACTTCTCCGCGGCAAAGTGGTCGAAATGCTGCTCCTCAAAGAGGAAGAGGTAGTGGTCCCGCTGGGTCTTGGTGAGAACGCCCACGCCCTCGGTCCATTGGCCCAGCTTCTCGTCGATCTGGGCCAGGACGGCGCTGCGCTGGGTGTCCTGGCAGGCCTTCATGAGATCGTCGTAGTTGTCCACCTGGATGAGGGCCATGACGGGGCGGGTGGCGGCATACTTCTCCCGGAGGCTGTCGCTCTCCGTCACGTCCACCCAGTAGGTGGTGGCAACCAAGCCCTGGGTGCTGCGGCCCTTGGCCCGCTGCAGGCTGCCGTAGACCTGGAAGCGGCGGCCGTTCATCTCCACCCGATCCGGACAGCAGTTCTTTCCCTCCAGGAGCCAGCTGGTAGGGAAACGGGGCACGGCGTCCTCCACCTTCATCTCGAAAAGATGCTCCCGGACGCCCGCCAGCTGCAGGAAGTCCTCGTTGCTCCAGATAACCTCGCCGGTATCCGGCCGGAAGACCATGATGGGCAGGGGGGAGTTGATGAGGGTGGACTTGCTGGCGGTATCCACGCTGCCGGTGATGCTGTCGATGTACTGCAAAATTTTCTTCTGCCGGGCCCGGCTGCTGCGGACAAACCAGGCATAGAGCCCGATGGCCGCCGCCAGCTCCGCCGCCGCCAGCCAGGGCTGGAAGGGGATCGCCAGCAGGGCGTAGAGCCCCAGGACGGCAAAATAGAGCTTCCAGTTGGGCTCCATGAGCCGGGAGAGTTTTTGGTTCATCGCGCACACTCCTTATTTCGGACCGCTGAGACCGCTTCCGGTCTCCGGACGGATCATATCACTCTTGGGCGGCGGACCGTCCCGGCGGGGGATCGCGCCCTCCGCCCCGGGATGGGTCTTCCTTCCCATTTTTAATTCTGATAGTATAGCAGGTTTTTCCCCCGCATGCAAGGAAAAGGCGGGGAGAACGCGGGATTTTCCCTGCTTTTTTCGCCGTCCCGGGTCCCGGCCGACAAAAAAAGGTATACAAACGCCCGTCTTTGTGCTATACTAGAAGAAAATCAACCGGCGCGGGGCAGAAAGACGCCCTCCTCCGCCGGATCCACTGGTATTTCACTGACTGGGCAGCGCTTCCCCGGCCAGTCAAATAAAGGACAAGTCCAGAGCGAGACGCGGAGCGGGACCCACCCCTCCCTGCCGGCGAAGCGGGGCCGGACAGGCGGGGCGGGCGGCGCGTCTTTCGGTGCGGCCGGAGGCCGTGCCTTGTTATTGTGCGCCCAGCTCCCCCTCCCTCCGCTCCGGGATCGTCCCTGCATCCATTTTGTATTAAAAGGAGAATCCCGAATCTATGGCAGAAAAACTGAAAATCATTCCCCTTGGCGGTCTCGACGAGATCGGCAAGAACATGACCGTTTACGAGTGCGGCGGCGAGATCATCGTGGTGGACTGCGGCATGGCCTTCCCCGGGGACGACATGTACGGCATCGACTCTGTGATTCCTGACATCAGCTACCTGGTCCAGAACCGCTCCCGCATCCGGGGCCTTTTCATCACCCACGGCCATGAGGACCACATCGGCGCCATCCCCTACGTCCTCAAGCAGGTAAATATGCCCATCTTCTGCACTCCCTTCACCGCCGGGCTCATCCGGCTCAAGCTGGAGGAGCACGGTCTTGTGAAGTCCACCAAACTCACCGCCGTGGATCCCGGCGCCACCGTCCGGGCGGGCAAGTTCCAGGTGGAGTTCATCCATGTGAACCACTCCATCGCCAACTCCGTGGCCTTCGCCATCCACACGAAGCTGGGCACCGTGGTCCACACCGGCGACTTCAAGATCGACTCCACCCCCATCGACGGCAACATCATCGACCTGGCCCGTTTCGGCGAGCTGGGGAAGGAGGGGGTCCTGGCTCTGCTGGCAGACTCCACCAACGTGGAGCGCCCGGGCTACACCCAGAGCGAGCGGGTGGTGGGCAAGACCTTCATGCGGCAGTTCCAGGGCTGTGAGGAGCGGATCATCGTCACCACCTTCGCCTCCAACGTCCACCGCATCCAGCAGGTGCTGGACGCCGCCGCCGCCTGCGGGCGGAAGGTGGCCGTCACCGGCCGCTCCATGGAGAACATCATGAAGGTCTCCACGGAACTGGGCTACATGAAGGTGCCCAAAAACACCCTCACGGACATTGCCAGGATCAAAAACCAGCCCAAAAACAAGCAGGTCATCGTCACCACCGGCTCCCAGGGCGAGGAGATGAGCGCCCTGTACCGCATGGCCTTCTCCACCCACAAGCAGGTGGAGCTGGGCGCCGGCGACAAGGTCATCATCTCCGCCTCCGCCATTCCCGGCAACGAGGTGACGGTGAGCCGGGTCATCAACGAGCTGTTCCGCAAGGGCGTGAAGGTCATTTACGACCGGGCAGACATCCTCCACGTGTCCGGCCACGCCTGCCAGGAGGAGCTGAAGATCATCCACGCCCTGACAAAGCCCCGGTTCTTCGTCCCCCTCCACGGCGAGCAGCGGATGCTGCAGATCCACAGCCAGCTGGCACAGCAGATGGGCATGGACCGCAACCACATCGCCATCGCCGACAACGGCTCCGTCGTTGAGCTGACCGCCAAGACCCTAAAGGTGAACGGCACCGTCCCCAGCGGCGAGGTGTACGTGGACGGCTCCGGCGTGGGCGACGTGGGCGCCGTGGTCATGCGGGACCGCAAGCGCCTGGCCGAGGACGGCATGGTGGTGGTGGTCCTCCCCGTCTCCTCTCACGACGGCCGCCTCCTCAGCCGGCCGGAGATCATCACCCGGGGGTTCATCTATGTGAAGGAGTCCGAGGATCTTCTGCGGGAGCTGGAGAACCTGTCCATGGACGCCGCCGAGAGCGTCACGGACCGCCGGGGCCGGGACGAGAGCGACCTCAAGGGTGCTGTCAAGTCTGCCGTCAGCAACTACCTTTTCAAGACCACCAAGCGGAATCCCATGGTCATCCCCGTGGTGACGAGGCTTTAATCCGGATTTCAGGGGAAATTCTTCCCATAAAACGCCGCGCACTCGCGGCGTGCATCCTGCACGCCGTGCCGCCTCATAGGAAACTGCCGCGCCTCGCGCGATCAAAAGCTTTGAAAGCTTTTGATCCGGGTTTCGTATGAAGCGTCTTCCCTTTCCAGCGAGCAAACAAAGAGCCTGCCGGATGGACGGCAATGTCAATAAGGTAAGGTTGCAGACACATTTCATACTAGTTCTTGATAAAAAGCTTTCAAAGCTTTTTATAGCGCCGCAGGC
>CAMBID010000010.1 GCA_945867445.1 uncultured Clostridia bacterium
ACGGCGGAGCGGAGGTTCACGTCGTACTGGGGGAACTCCTCCGCCGCCAGGGGGCTGGCGGAGTACACCGACGCCCCGGCCTCGCTGACGATCATGTAGCTGACGTGCCGCCCCTCGGCGTTCACCTGGCGGATGAGCTCCACCGCCATGGCCTCGGTCTCCCGGCTGGCGGTGCCGTTGCCGATGGCGATATGCTCCACGTTATCCTTCCGGATGAGCTTCGCCAATCCCGCGATGGCCTCCTTTTTCTGCCGCTCGCCGTAGGTGGGATAGACCACGGCGGTATCCAGCACCTTGCCGGTGCCGTCCACCACCGCCACCTTGCAGCCCATGCGGTAGCCGGGGTCCAGGCCCATGGTGACCTTTCCCTTGACGGGGGGCTGCATGAGAAGGGGCCGCAGGTTCAGGGCGAACTGCCCGATGGCCCCCTCATATGCCTCGTCCGAGAGCCGGGAGCGGCACTCCCGCTCCAGAGACGGGAAGAGGAGGCGGTCATAGGCGTCGTCCGCCGCCGCCCGGACGAAGGCCATGCTCTTTGACCCCGGGATCAGCACCTGCCGCCGAACGGTCCGGAGGGCCGTGTCCCGGTCCAGCTCGACGCCGACCTTCAGAAAGCCCTCCTTCTCCCCCCGGTTGATGGCCAGCACCTGGTAGCCCTGCACCCGGGAGAGGGGCTGGCGGAAGTCATAGTAGAGCCGGTAGACGGAGTCCTCCTCCGACGCGGCGGAGGACACGAGATACCCGCTGCGCCCCAGGAGCGAGCGGAGCGTTCCCCGGAGGGACGCGTCGTCGCTGACGGTCTCCGCGATGATGTCGGAGGCCCCGGCCAGGGCGTCCTCCACGGTCTCCACGCCCTTTTCGCCGTCCACGTACTTCGCCGCCTCCGCCGCCGGGTCCGGGCAGTCCGGTCCCTGGGCGAAGAGGACTTCCGCAAGGGGGGAAAGCCCCCTCTCCCTGGCGATGGCGGCCCGGGTGCGGCGCTTCTGCTTATAGGGCCGGTAGAGGTCCTCCACCTCGGCCAGGGTCGCCGCGGCGTCGATGGCGGCCGAGAGCTCCTCCGTCAGCTTTCCCTGCTGGTCGATAGCCTTTTTCACGGCCTCCCGCCGCTCCTCCAGTCCCCGGAGGTACTGGAGGCGCTCGGCCAGCGTCCGCAGGGCGGCGTCGTCCATGGCCCCGTGGAGCTCCTTGCGGTAGCGGGCGATGAAAGGGACGGTGTTCCCCTCGTCTAAAAGCCGCACCACGTTCTCTACATGCCGCGCTTCCTTCCCCAGCTCCCGAGCCAGAATTTCAATGATCCTGTCCATCTGTCTTCTCCTTGCTGTCAAACAATGTTTCCGTCCGCTATGATACCAGAACCCCGTCCCCCTGGCAAGGGGGGACTTAGACCGCTCCGTCATCCCATCACCCAGGGGGAGACGAGGACGGCCAGGAGGGTGGAGAGGACGGCCTGGGTCAGTTTCCCCCGGAGGCAGGGTGCGGGGGAGAGACCGCCGGGGGCCAGAACGGCCGCCGTCTGGCAGAGGACGCTGAGCCCCCCGAAGCCCGCAAGACCCGCCGCCAGGAGAAAGCCCACTCGTCCATCCGGCAGGCTTGCCGAGGCGGAGAAGAGCTCCACCATTCCCGCGAGCCCCGCCCCCCAGGGAGCGGGCAGCCGCCGGAGGGGGAGCCCCAGCACATAAAAGAGCTCCACGAAGGCGCAGATATTCAGAATGGCCGCCAGAGCCCCCTGGACGGAGGCCACCAGCAGCTCCGGGAAGCTGCCGGCGGGGACGGGCAGCTTCGGGATGTGCCGCCGGGCGTCGGATGTTTGCCCTCTCCGCCGTGCCAGGAGCAGTCCCGTGACCAGGGCCGAGAACACGTGAATGAGCCAGAGCCAGAGCCCTGTCCGGGCGCTTCCAAAGATCCCCAGCCCCAATCCGCCGAGGAGGAAGGCTGGGTTCGCGTTATTGCAGAAGGTGAGGAGCCGCTCCGCCTCGTCCTTTGTCAGGCTTCCGGCGGCGTAGAGCTCCGCCGCCGTCCGGGCTCCCACGGGATAGCCCCCGGCCAGGCCCAGGACCAGCGCCGACGCCGCCTCCCCGGGCAAACGGTAGAGGGACATCAGCGGCGCCAGGGGCCCCGCCAGCCAATCCCCGAAGCCCAGTTTCAGGAGGAGGGACGACGAGACCAGGAAGGGGAAAAGGGCCGGAACCACGCTTGCCGCGCAGAGGGAGAGCCCCTCCCGGGCGGCGTCCCGGACGGCCGGGGCCTCCCACAGCAGGAGGACCGTTCCCAGAAAGACTGCCGCAAGGGCAAGCCGACGCTTCATTCCCATCACCTCGCAGTCATCCTATGCTCCCTGCCCGCCGCCCCATACCGGGGGGACACGCAAGTTCCCGCCGCCGTTTGCATAGGCTTTCCCCGAGGTGAGGGCATGGATCGGAAACGGGGGGACGGGGTCCTCTGGGAGGTGGCGGAGCTCTTTGATCTGCCGGGAGAGCTGGTGGGGACGCTGCCCCACCTGGAGCTTTTGGGAGGCAAACAGCTCTTTGTGGAGCGGCACCGGGGCATCCTCTCCTACAGTGAGGAGGTCCTGGATGTGAACACCGCCGCCGGGGTGCTGCGCGTCCGGGGAACAGGGCTGCGCATTCTGGCAATGACAGCGGAGGCGGTGCGGGTGGGCGGGGAGATCTCCGCCGTGGAGTGGGTGAGATAGGATGCTGCGATGGATGAGCCGCCGCCTCCAGGGGGAGGTGCGATTGCGGGTGCGCTGCCCTTTCCCGGAGCGTTTCCTGAACCTCTGCGCCCAGCGGAAGCTCCGCTTCTGGGATGTGGAGCGCCTGGGGGAGGAGGAGCTCCGCTGCACTATGCCCCGGCGGGACTATGCCCTGCTGCGGACTGCCCTGGCAGACTTCCCCTGCGAGCTCCATCTGGAGCGCCGCCGGGGCGCGCCCTACTTCCTCCGGCGCTTCCGGAGACGATACGCCCTGGTGGTGGGGCTTACCATCAGCGCCATGGGGCTCTTTCTGGGCTCCTTCTTTATCTGGGACTTCACCATCGAAGGGAACCGCACCGTCAGCGACGAGGAGATCCTGCGCGCCCTCCAGCGGAACGGCGTGCGTCTCGGCACCTTCGGCTTTGGCTTCCGGTCTGAGGACCTCCGGAACCATGTTCTCCTGGAGATCCCGGAGCTCAGCTGGATCGCCGTCAACGTCTCCGGCTGCCAGGCCCACGTCCAGGTCCGGGAACGGCTGCCGGAGCCGGAGATCGCCGACCGGCGGACGCCGTCCAACCTGGTGGCCCGCCGGGCAGGGTTGGTACGCAGCGTGGAGGCCCTCTGGGGGGAGAAGCTGGTCCTGCCGGGGATGACGGTGGAGGAGGGGCAGATCCTGATCTCCGGCCTGGAGGACACGGAACACTTCGGGGCCCGGCTCTCGGCAAGTCTCGGCTCCGTCCGGGCCCGGACCTGGTACACCCTCTCCCTCCGGCTGCCGGTGACGGAGGTCTGCAAGGTGCCCGTTGGCCGGGAGGAGACCCGCCGCGCCCTGATTTTCGGCACCCACCGGGTAAAATTGTATCCCGGCAGTAGCATTCCTGCGGAGGAATGTGATACAATAAAAGAATATACGGAGCTGCGGCTCTTCGGCCTGCGCCTTCCGGTGACCCTGGAGCGGGAAACCCTACGCCCCTACGCCCGGCAGGAGGTGTCCCTTTCCGCCGACGCCCTCCGGAGGAAGGGCGAGGCCATCCTCCGGGAGTACTTGGAGACCATCCTTCCGGAAGACGGCGAAGTCCGCTCCGCCCTCTGCACCATCCGGGAGGAGGGCGGAACCGCCCTCGTCACCCTTCAGGCTGAGTGCGAGGAGGAGATCGGACAGCGGGTTCCGATTCTGACGGAGCCGTGAGGGGCGCACAGTACGCCGAACCGCAAACCCCGCCCCCTTGGGGCGTTACAAAGGAGAGATCCCTATGGAACAGCGCATCAGCATCGAGCGGCTGGAGCAGGCCGTGAATCTTTTCGGTTCCTTTGACGGCAACATCCGCCTTCTGGAGCAGGAGTTCTCCGTCTCCGTCACCAACCGGGACGGGGAGCTGCGCATCAACGGCGAGGTGGAGAACACCGTTCTCGCCGCCAAGGCCATCCAGGCCCTGCTGACCCTCTCCTCCCGGGGGGAGAGCATCGGCGAGCAGACGGTGCGCTATGTCATCGGCCTCGTCCGCGCCGGGAAGGAGGAGCAGATCGGCGAGCTGACGGCGGGCGTCCTCTGCATCACCGCCAAGGGCCGCCCGGTGAAGCCCAAGACCATCGGCCAGAAGGAGTATATCCAGTCGGTGCTGAAGAACACCGTCACCATCGGCGTGGGCCCGGCGGGCACCGGCAAGACCTATCTCGCCGTGGCCGCCGCCGTCCAGGCCTTCCGGGACAAGCAGGTCAACCGTATCATCCTCACCCGCCCTGCGGTGGAGGCCGGGGAGCGGCTGGGCTTCCTGCCCGGGGACCTCCAGAGCAAGGTGGACCCCTACCTCCGGCCCCTCTACGACGCCCTCTTCGACATGCTGGGGGCGGAGACCTATCAGAAGTACCTGGAGCGGGGCAATATTGAAGTCGCCCCCCTGGCCTATATGCGGGGCCGGACCCTGGACGACAGCTTCATCATCCTGGACGAGGCCCAGAACACCTCCCGGGAGCAGATGAAGATGTTCCTGACCCGCCTGGGCTTCGGGTCCAAGATTGTCATCACCGGCGACGTCACCCAGATCGACCTGCCGGACGGCAAGCCCTCGGGATTGCGGGAGGCCATGCGGGTGCTGCGGGACGTGGAGGGCATCGGCATCTGCCAGCTCACCAACCAGGATGTGGTCCGCCACGTCATGGTCCAGCGCATCGTCGCCGCCTACGAAAGCTACGAGACGGCGAGAAGCGCCAAAGGGGGGAAGAAGTGATGGCAGCATTCCGGACAGCCCTGCCGGAGGATACCGGCCTCATCCTGCGCTTTATCCGGGGTCTGGCGGAATACGAGGGCATGACGGACCAGGTGGTGGCCACGGAGGAGCTGCTGCGCCGGCAGCTCTTTGAACGGAAGAACGCCGAGGTGCTTTTCGTCCTGGAGGGGGAGCGCGAGGTGGGCTTCGCCCTGTTCTTCCACAACTTCTCCACCTTCCTGGGCCGATCCGGGCTCTATCTGGAGGACCTCTTCGTCCTGCCGGAGGCCCGGGGCAGGGGCTACGGCAAGGCGCTGCTGGCCCGGCTGGCCGCCATCGCCAGGGAGCGGGGCTGCGGCCGGATGGAGTGGTCCTGCCTGGACTGGAACCAGCCCAGCATCGATGTTTACCGGGCCCTGGGGGCCGTCCCCATGGACGGGTGGACCGTCTACCGGCTCACCGGTGAGTCCCTGGACAAGCTCGCAAAGGAGGGACAGTGATGGCAAAGCGGCATTACATCCCCATCACCGCCGACGTCCCCGGCGTCAGCGATGGGCGGCGGGCCTTCCTCCGGAAGGTCATCCGCACGGCTCTTGCCGCCGAGGGAGTGGACTTCCCCTGTGAGATCGATGTCCTGCTGACGGACGACCCGGGCATCCACGCCATCAACCGGGAGATGCGGCAGGTGGACCGGGCAACCGACGTTTTGAGCTTCCCGGCCTTTGACCTGCGCCCCGGGGAGCTCCCGGGGACGGAGGACGCCGACCCCGCCACGGGCCTCGTCCCCCTGGGAGACATGATGATCTCCCTGGAGCACGCGGCCAGGCAGGCTAAGGAGTATGGGCACTCGAACCGCCGGGAGCTCGCCTATCTTGTGGTCCATTCCGTGCTGCACCTTTTGGGCTATGACCACCTGGACGAGGGACCTCAGAAGGCCCGGATGCGGGAGCGGGAGGAAGCCATTCTGGCCCAGCTGGGGATCTCCCGGGACTGACCGCCCCAGGCGGTCACCGAGCGGATGCGCCCGCCCCGCCGCCCGCACCACCGTTTGTCCTTTGGCATAGGCTGAGGGCGGAGGTGATGGGAATGGAGCTGCTGCGGGACGGGGTGCTGGCCTTCCTCTCCGCCGTGGGGCTGACCACCTGCGTGTGGCTGGTGGCCGGGGCCTTCCTCAACCGGGAGAAGCGCCGGAACCCCGGGATACGGCTGGTCCTGCCCCTGGCGGGGGACGCCCCCGCCATGACCCAGGACGTGCGGGAGCTGGTGCGCATCCGCCGCCAGATCCCGGGGGCGGTGATCGTACTGGAGGACCGGGGAATGAGCGGAGAGAGCCGGGAACTGGCGGAGTATTTCTGCCGAAAATACACGAGCGTGGAGCTGCGGGAGCCCTGAGCCCCCAGCGAAGGAGAGAGAATGGAAGAGCTGACAGCAAGGGAAGGCACCGTCCAGAGCGTGGTCTTTCAGAACGAGGAGAACGGCTACACCGTGCTCCGTCTCATGACGGAGGAGGGGGAGCTCATCACGGTGGTGGGCTGCATCCCCTGCGCCGCCCCGGGGGAGCATCTTGGCGTCTCCGGCGCCTGGGAGACCCACCCTCAGCACGGCCCCCAGCTCCGGGCGGAGGAGGTGGAGCGCCGCCTGCCGGAGGACGCCGAGGCGCTCATCAGCTACCTGGGCTCCGGCGTCTGCCGCGGCCTGGGCCCCGCCACCGCCCGGCGCCTGGTGGAGCGCTTCGGGCAGAAGACAGCGGAGGTCCTCTCCTCCCAGCCGGAGAAGCTGAGCCTCATCAAGGGCATCACCGCCCGCCGGGCCATGGAGATCTCCGAGAGCTTCCGCCGCCACATGGGACTGCGCCGCCTCATGGCCTTCCTGGCGCAGTACGGATTGCCGCCGGTCCTGGCCATCCGGCTCCGGCAGCTCTACGGGGACGGGGCTCTCGACGCCATCCGGCGGGACCCCTACCTCCTCAGTACCGACGCCGGGGGCCTTCCCTTCTCCGCGGCGGACGAGATCGCCATGAGCATGGGCTTCTCCGCCCGGAGCCCGGAGCGGCTGCGCTCCGCCCTGCTCTTCGAGCTGAGCCACAACGAGGGAAACGGCCACGTTTTCCTGCCCCGGACCAAGCTGCTGGCGGCCACCACCCAGCTTCTGGGGGAGGAGACCGGCGTGGAGGAGGCCCTGGATACCCTGATTGAGGAGGGGAAGATCGTCTCCGAGACCGTGGCCAACGTGGAGGCCTGCTACCTCCTCCGCCTCCACGAGGCGGAGAGCTACGCCTGCCGGAAGCTTTGGAACCTCCTCTCCGCCACGGCGGACATCAGCGCCCGGGCGGGCAGGACCGTGGACGAGATCGAGGCCGCCCAGGGCATCACCTACGCGCCCTTGCAGCGCCGGGCGGTGGAGCTGGCGGCGGAGCACGGGGTGCTGATCCTCACCGGCGGGCCCGGCACCGGCAAGACCACCACCGTCCGGGGCATCGTGTCCCTCTTTGAGCGGATGGGCCTTGCCATTGTGCTGGCGGCCCCCACGGGCCGGGCCGCCCAGCGGCTGGGAGAGCTGACGGGCCGGGAGGCCCAGACCGTTCATCGGCTCCTTGGCATGAGCTGGAACGACGCCACCCACGAGGTGACCTTTGCGAAAGGCGAGAAAGAGCCCCTGGAGGCCGACGCCGTCATCGTGGATGAGATGAGCATGGTGGACCTGCCCCTCTTCGCGGCGCTGCTGCGGGCATTGCGGCCCGGCACCCGCCTTGTGATGGTGGGGGATGCCGACCAGCTGCCCTCCGTGGGGGCGGGGAATGTCTTTTCGGACCTCATCCGCTCCGGGAAGGTGGAGACCGTCTTTCTGCGGGAGGTCTTCCGCCAGGCGGAGCGCTCCGCCATCATCCGCAACGCCCACGCCGTGAATGCCGGCGAGCCGCCCCGGCTTCAGAACGATCAGGGGGACTTCTATTTCCTCTGCCGGCGGGACCCCCAGCGGGCGGCGGCCACCGTGGTGGAGCTCTGCCGGCAGCGCCTGCCGGAAAAGATGGGCGTCCCCGTGAATGACATCCAGGTCCTGACCCCCACCCGCAAGGGTCCCGCCGGGGCGGAGAATCTGAACCGCCTCCTGCAGGAGGCCCTGAACCCCGCCCGGCCGGGACAGCCGGAGCTCCGCTGGGGCGAGCGGATCTTCCGCCCCGGGGACCGGGTGATGCAGACCCGGAACGACTACGACATCCTTTGGGAAAGGGAGGACGGCACCGTGGGCAGCGGCGTTTTCAACGGGGACGTGGGCTGCATCCGGGCCATCGACCCGGCGGGGGGGTGGCTTTCCGTCGTCTACGAGAACCGCAAGGCCCTCTACTCCCTGGAGATGCTCTCCGAGCTCGATCTGGCCTACGCTCAGACGGTACATAAGGCCCAGGGCAGCGAATACCGCTGCGTGGTGCTCTGCGCCATGCCCTCCGCCCCGGGGCTCATGGTCCGGGGGGTGCTCTACACCGCCCTGACCCGGGCCCGGGAGCTTTTGATCCTGGTAGGGGATGACGCCGCCGTCCGGGAGATGGCGGCCAACGACCGCCGGGCCCGGCGCTACTCGGGCCTTCGCTGGCGGCTGGCCCACAGCGTGATATAAGAAAACGGCCCCCACGGGGGCCGGAAAGGATATCCTATGAAGCGCTACACCCTCCTCACCGCCGACATGGACGGCACTGTTCTCAATACCTGCAAGGAGATTACCCCCCGCACCGCCCGGGCCATCCACCGGGCTCTCGCGGAGGGCTGGGAGATCCTTTTTGCCACCGGCCGCTGCCTTGCCGAGGTCCGGCCCTACCTCGCCGATTTCCCGGACATGCACTACCTCCTCTGCCACAGCGGAGCCACCGTCACGGACCTGCGCACAGGGCGGGACCTCTGCTCCGTCCCCATCCACCCGGATACCATGAAGAAGGTCCTCGCCGTCACGGCGGGATCCGACGCGGCGGCGGTCTTCTTCCTGGGCAATGAGCTCTACATTGAGGAGCGTTTCCGGGGCCGGATGCCCTACTTTGGCTGCCAGTGCTTCGAGGCCCTCTACGAGCGCTGCGCCCACTGGGTGCCAGACCGGGAGGCCCTGCTCCAAGAGCACATCCACGACGTCCGCAAGCTGAACTTCTTCTTCCACGAAACGGAGGAGTGGCGGCGCTGCGGAGAGCTCTTCCGGGAAATGCCGGTGGAGTTCGCCTCCGGCATCCCCAATAACTTTGAGATCACCGCCCCCGGCGTCAGCAAGGGGGAGGGCCTGCGCCTCCTCTGCCGCGCCCTGGGGATCGATATTGCCCAGACCGTGGCCTGCGGCGACGAGGGCAACGACGTCAGCATCCTCCGGGCGGCGGGTCTCGGCGTCGCCATGGGCAACGCCACCGCGGAGGCGAAGGCCGCGGCGGACGTCCAGGTGGCGGACTGCGACCACGACGGCGTGGCCGAAGCCATTGAGCGCTACCTGGGGCAGTCCATCCGGAGGGAGGGAAGCGAATGAAGACCGTCACCCTCTATACGGACGGCGCCTGCTCCGGCAATCCCGGCCCCGGAGGCTGGGGGGCCATCCTGATGTACGGGGAGCACCGGCGGGAGCTCTCCGGCGGGGAGAGGAGCACCACCAACAACCGCATGGAGCTCACCGCCGTGATCGAGGGTCTCCGCCTCCTGAAGGAGCCCTGCACCGTGGAGCTCTGGAGCGACTCCCGGTATGTCATCGACGCCCTGGACAAGGGCTGGGCCCGGTCCTGGCAGAAGCGGGGCTGGGTGAAAAGCGACAAAAAGCCCGCCCTGAACCCGGACCTCTGGGAGCAATTGCTTTCCCTCTGCGACATCCACGCCGTCCGCTGCCACTGGGTCAGGGGCCACGCCGAGAACCCCTTCAACAACCGCTGCGACGAACTGGCGGTGGCGGAGAGCCGGAAGTTCCGGTGAGGCCGGGGTACCATTCGTGGCGGGATCTTCCTGCCGCTCCGGCAAGGGAGGAAGCGCAGAAAGCATTTGCTTGGAATCAGGACCCCATCAGCCATTGGCTGGGCCTTCGTTCCTTATGACCGCGTTCCCCGTCCATTCCCCGGGATGGATTCCCAGGGAAAGGCCGCGGCCCTTCCTTGGTGTCGTTTGAAGGGGGATCAGGGGAGAATCGAACCTCCCCCGAAATTTTTCTTGGGGATCGTTAAGCTGCCGATCTTCATGGGAACCCCCGGTTGGTCAACCGCCCCCGGCGGGGATCATTGGGACTGGGGATGTCCCACAGAGGCAATCATCGCTTCCCAATTCACAAACTGTTTACAGGGGAATCATAATTCCGCAAAGATTTCCTGGTAAATTAAGAACCAACAAAGGGGTTCTCCCAGCCCCGATGTTCCCTCTCTCTCCTAAAATCATACTGAGGAAGGCCCCCTGCCGTGCGGCAGGGGGCCTTCTGCCGCTTTTCCGCAGGGCTCCGCTCATCGCTCCAGGTTATACTAGAATCCATTAAAAACATGCTGCCCGTTCCATAACGATAAAACCCCAAGCATGAAGCTGGATCGGCGTTAC
>CAMBID010000011.1 GCA_945867445.1 uncultured Clostridia bacterium
AAAGGGGGGACTGACATGGCACGCTTGCTGGGGAAAGCCATCAACAGCGTGGATAGCAAGGGCCGCATTGTCATCCCCCTTGCCATGCGGGAAGCCCTGGGCGGCAGCTTCTTCATCACCATCGGCGCCGCCGGCTGCGTGACCATCTACCCCGAGAGCAAGTGGGAGCAGATCTCCGACACCATGGATGAGCTCCCCTACTCCGAGGCGCAGCTCCTGGGCCTTCTCTACGCCAACGCCGTGCAGTGCGAGCCGGACGGGCAGGGGCGCATCCTGCTGCCCGCCAACCTCCGCAAGTACGCGAACATCGGCAAAACCGCGGCCATCATCGGCCAGAACACCTATGCGGAGATCTGGGACGAGGCGGCATGGGAGGAACGGGAGCAGAAGCTGCTCTCCGGCGGAAACCTGGCCGCCGCCATGGACGCTCTGGCCCGGAATCGCCGGGATCGGAGCTGAGGCATGGAGTATACCCATCAGCCCGTTCTTCTGAACGAGTGCATCCAGGGTCTCGCCATCCGGCCGGAGGGCGTCTATGTGGACGGGACCCTGGGCCGGGCGGGCCACTCCCGGGAGATCGCGAAGCGTCTTACCACCGGCCGCCTCCTCTGCATTGACCGGGACCAGGCCGCCATCGATGCGGCAGAGGAGCGCCTTGCCCCCTGGCGGGACCGGGTGACCCTCATCCACAGCAACTTTGACCGCCTGGGGGACATCCTCCGGGAGGAAGGGATCGCCGGCGTGGACGGGATGCTCTTCGACCTGGGCGTTTCCTCCCCTCAGCTGGACGACCCCTCCCGGGGCTTTTCCTACATGCAGGACGCCCCGCTTGACATGCGGATGGACGCCTCCGCTCCCCTCACCGCCCGGGAGGTGGTGAACGGTTGGAGCTATGAGGAGCTGCGCCGCATCCTTTTTGATTATGGCGAGGAGCGCTACGCCCCCGCCATCGCGAAAGCCATCTGCCGCCACCGGGAGGAGAGACCCGTGGAGACGACCCTCGAGCTGGTGGAGGTCATCAAATCCGCCATGCCTTCCGCCGCCCTGCGGGAGAAGCAGCACCCCGCCAAGCGGAGCTTCCAGGCCATCCGCATCGCCGTCAACGGTGAGCTGGACGCCCTGGAGCCCATGCTGGAGGCCGGGGCAGACGCCCTGAATCCCGGGGGCCGACTGGCCGTCATCACCTTCCACTCCCTGGAGGACCGGATCGTGAAACGGACGCTGCAGCGTCTCGTTGCCGGCTGCACCTGTCCCAGGGAGTTCCCGGTCTGCGTCTGCGGCAGGAAGCCGAAATTGAAGCTGGTGAACCGCAAGCCCATCGTCTCCACGCCGAAGGAGCTGGAGGAGAACCCCCGGGCCCGCAGCGCCAAGCTCCGCATCGCGGAGCGCTGCGGATTTGACCTGATATAAGGGCATCGCGGAGTTTCCGCCGCTGCGACGGCGAAAACAAACGGAATGGTTTTTCGCCGCGGCGCATCCCGGGGCGGCCTCTCTTGCCCCTTCGGGCAATTCCCCCTCTGCTCGTGACGAAAACGCCTCTTACGGAGCGCAGTGCCGGCGGCCCGCCAAAGGCGGGGCCAGGCAGGGAGCGCAGTGATAATCTTTTCATGGGGATTCCGCGGAATTCCCATGAGGAACGGAGTGAACGCTATGGCAGCCACCGCCCGCAGGGACCGGTATCAAAGCAGCGGAACGGTATATGGAAACCTTGCCTACGACCTGGACCGGGAGGTCCTGCGCCGGGAGCTGGATCATGCCGGGGAGGCCCGGCGGGAGAAGGTCCAGGAGGCTCCCCGGGTGCGGAGCCTTACCCATGTGCAGGTCCGGGCGAAGGAGCAGGTGTCGGTTTTGACGGTGCTGGGTCTCCTGGCGGCGGCGGGCCTGGCGGTGCTGCTGCTCCTCAGCTATGTGCAGATGACGGTGATCGGAAGCTCTGTGGCGGAGCTCCGGAGCGAGCTCTCCGCCCTGGAGTCCCAGAATGTGCTGCTCACCACCCAGTATCAGGAGCTCTATGACCTTGCCGCCGTGAAGGCGGCGGCGGAGGAGGCCGGCATGACCAAGCCCTCCGGCAGCCAGGTCTTCTACCTGGACCTCTCGGAGGGGGACAGCGCCGTGGCCCTTCAGCAGCAGGAGCCCGGTGTACTGGACAAGCTCCTGGCCTCTCTGAACCACGGCGTCTACGCCGCAGTGGAATATTTCAGCTGAACACGCCCATAGAATGAGGAGGGAGTAAGAAGGCGACTTCTTACTCCCGTCTTTGCCATTCGCCGGGAATTTCCGGGGAGGCAAAACGGCAGGAAACAGAGCTTTCGGGAAAGGAAATTCGCATGGCAGAGGCAAGAAAACGGAGGAAAAGCGACGACGTCCGGCGAGCCAACCAGGTCATCCGCGGCAGGACCGTGTGGCTGATGGCGATCTTTGGGGTTGCCACCTTCCTGCTGCTTTTCTGGAAGCTCTTCGACCTGCAGATCCTCCGGCATGAGGAGCTGGAGAGCAAGGCTGTCAGCCAGCAGACCCGGTCCAGCATCATCACCGCCTCCCGGGGGACCATCTATGACCGCGGCCGCGAGGTGCTGGCCATTTCCACCACGGCGGAGACCGTCAACATCAGCCCCAAGGATATCGCGAGCTTTGTGGACGACCAGGAGAAGGCCATTGAGGATGCCCGGCAGAAGGCCGCCCAGAAGGGGGAGAGCTACACCGCGCCGGAAGTGCTGGACGAGGACTACATCGCCCGGGGTCTGGCCCGGATCCTGGGGCTGGAGGAGGCGGCCGTTCGCAAGCGGATGGACCGGCTGGACTCCGGCTATGAGATCATCAAGAAGAAGGCCCCCCAGGCGGAGGCCGACGAGGTTCGCCGCTTTGTGAACGGCGAGATCGACGACCAGGGCAGCGAGGTCCCGGAGAAGGAGCGCAAGAAGCTCCACGGCGTCTACCTGGAACCGGACTCCAAACGCTACTACCCCAACGGGACCCTGGCCGCCCAGGTCATCGGCTTCGTCAACGCCGACAACGAGGGCGCTTACGGCCTGGAATCCTACTATAACTCCGCCCTTACCGGTACCTCCGGCATGACGGTCACCGCCAAGAACGCCGCGGGAAAGACCATGCTTTATGACTACGAGCAGTACTACGACGCCGAGAACGGCGCGAACCTCATCACCACCCTGGACTCCACGGTGCAGTATTACCTGGAAAAGGGCCTGGAGGAGATGATCGCAAAGTTCGACCCCAAGAACGGGGCCACCGGTATCGTGATGGATGTCAGGAACGGCGCGGTGCTGGGCATGGCGTCCTTCCCTACCTATGACCTCAACAGCTACGGCAGCATCTACGATACCAAGCTGCAGGCGACGCTGGAAGGCCTGGAGGAGGGCGGCGACGAGTACCTGAAGGCCCTGGGCGCCGCCCAGAACAAGCAGTGGCGCAACAAGTGCGTCAACGATACCTACGAGCCCGGTTCCACCTTTAAGCCCGTGACGCTGGCGGCGGCGCTGGAGGAGGGCCTTGTGAACCTCAGCACTACCTTCACCTGCACGGGCTCCATCCGGGTTCCCGGGTGGAGCAGCGCCATTGGCTGTTCCAGGCGCAGCGGCCATGGGACCCAGACCCTGAAGGAGGCCACCGGCAACTCCTGCAACCCCGC
Organism: uncultured Clostridia bacterium; assembly: GCA_945867445.1. GTDB lineage: Bacteria > Bacillota > Clostridia > Oscillospirales > Oscillospiraceae > Oscillibacter. Next base: position 3,647 of record CAMBID010000011.1, read on the forward strand.
CTTCATCACCATGGGCCTCAAGATCGGGACCGAAACCTACTATGACTACCTGGAGAAGTTCGGCTTCCTGGAGAGCACGGGCATCGATCTCTACGGCGAGTCCAATACCATCTTCGCAAGCCGGGAAAACTTCAACACCAACGTGGTTTCCCTGGCGTCCTACGCCTTCGGGCAGACCTTCAACATCACCCCCCTGCACCTGATCCGGGCCCAGGCCGCCTGCGTCAACGGCGGCTACCTCTACGAGCCCTACCTGGTGGAGCAGATCGTGGACGATGACGGCTCTGTTCTCTATCAGCACGACGCTGCGCCCATCCGCCAGGTCATCAGCGAGGAGACCTCCGCCACCGTGCGGGAGTGCCTGGAGTACGTGGTGGCCTCCGGCACCGGCAAGAACGGCCAGGTGGTGGGCTACCGCATCGGCGGCAAGACCGGCACCGCGGATAAGACCGGCAGCCGCACACAAGATAATCCCCGGGGCGACGTGGTGGTTTCCTTCATGTGCTTCGCGCCGGCCGACGATCCCCAGTACATCCTCCTCATTACCATGGATACCCCCAGCCGGAATACCGGCGTCTATGTTTCCGGCGGCAACATGGCCGCCCCCACCGCCAGCCAGATCATGGGGGAGATCCTGCCCCACCTGGGAGTGGAGCCGGAGTACAGCGAGGAGGACCTGGCCGCCATGGACCAGAGCGTCCCCAACTGTGTGGGATTCACGGCGGCGGAGGCCAAGGCGAAGCTCGCGGAGCGGGGCTTTGCCTGCAGGACCATCGGCAGCGGCGACACCGTCACCGACCAGACCCCGGCGGGCGGCGCCATCGTCCCCGGCAGCGCCGCCATCCTCCTCTACCTGGGAGAGGAGAAGCCGGATACCCCTGTGGCTGTGCCCAATGTGGTAGGGCTTACGGCGGCGGAGGCCAACCAGCGCCTCACCTCGGCAGGGCTCATATTAAAGGTAACGGGGGCCACGGCATCCTCCTCCGGCAATGTCCACGCGATCTCCCAGAGCGTGGCCGCCGGGACGGAGGTGGCGGCGGGCACCGTCATCACGGTCCGCTTCAGCGACGGCTCCGTCACGGACTGACAGGAAAGAGCAGCTTTTGCATGGTTTTGAACAGGTTTCCCGGTATGCGCCGGGGAGAGTGCTGCTTATAATACCGTTGCACCTTCGGCACAAATGACCAGGAAAGGAAGAAGCACCATGAAGCTGAAAGATTTGCTGGCGGGTATCGAGGTCCTTGCTTCCACCGCCGATCCGGAAACGGAGGTTCCCGGCGTCTGCTATGACTCCCGGAAGGCCGGGCCCGGGGAGCTCTTCGTGGCCGTCACCGGCTACGCGGTGGACGGCCATGCCTACATCGGCAAGGCGAAAGCCGCCGGGGCTGCCGCCGTCCTCTGTGAGCGCGTCCCCGAGGAGCCCATTCCCTATGTGCGTGTGAAGGATTCCCGCCGGGCCCTCGCCATCCTGGGAGGGAACTTCTACCGGCATCCTGCCCGGGAGATGACTATGGTGGCCGTCACCGGCACCAACGGCAAGACCACCACCACCTACCTTCTGAAGGCCATCCTGGAGGGGCGGGGGGCGAAGGTGGGCCTCATCGGCACCAACCAGAATATGATCGGCGGCGAGACCGTGCCCACGGAGCGCACCACGCCGGAGAGCCTGGAGCTCCAGGCCCTCCTCCGCCGGATGGCGGACGCGGGCTGCACCCATGTGGTGATGGAGACCTCCTCCCACGCGCTCTTCGAGGACCGGGTATACGGCATCCATTACGCTGTGGGCATCTTCACCAACCTGACCCAGGACCACCTGGACTTCCACAAGACCATGGAGGCATACTGCGACGCCAAGGCCATCCTGTTCCGGAACTGCGATCACGGTGTTTTCAACGCCGACGATCCCTGGACGGAGCGGCTCTGGAAGGACGCGGCCTGCAGCCGATTCACCTACGCCGAGAAGGCGGAGGCCGACCTCCGGGCGGAGGACGTGGAGCTGGGGGCGGACCATGTGGCCTTCACCGCCGTGACCAAGGAGGAAAGGGTTCCCGTCCGGGTGAATATTCCCGGCGGCTTCATGGTATATAATACGCTGGATGTGCTGGGGGCGGCCCTGGCGCTGGGCATCCCTCTCGCGGAGAGCGCCGCCGTCTTGGCCCGGGTCCCCCATGTGAAGGGCCGGGTGGAGGTGGTCCCCACCCCGGGGAAGGACTACACCGTCCTCATCGACTATGCCCACTCCCCGGATGGGCTGGAGAACGTCCTCCGCTCCGTGAAGGGCTTCGCCAAGGGGCGCACCGTGGCCCTCTTCGGCTGCGGCGGCGACCGGGATAAGGCCAAGCGGCCCAAGATGGGGAAGATCGCCTGTGATATCGCGGATTTCGTGGTGGTCACCACGGATAACCCCCGGACGGAGGTCCCCGGCGACATCATCCGGGATATCCTGGCCGGCATGGAGGGGACCAAGACCCCCTACACCGTGGTGGAGGACCGGATCCAGGCCATTCACTGGGCGATGGACCACGCGGAGGCCGGGGACGTCATCGTCCTCTGCGGCAAGGGCCACGAGACCTATCAGGAAGTGAACCATGTGAAGCATCCCATGGATGAGCGGGAGATCGTGGCGGACTACCTTGCCGGAAAGTAAGAAGAAACACGCTCCGGGGCACTCCCCGGGGGAGAGAATACCAAAGGCCGGAGCCATCCGGCGGAGAGGGAGAGCATCATGAAGATCGTATGGTTGGCAGCCCCCGTCAGCTTCGTGCTGACGCTGATCCTGGGCCGCTTTGTGCTGGCGGAGCTCCGAAAGCTGAAGGCCGGACAGGAGATCCGGCAGGATGGCCCCACCTGGCACAATTCCAAGGCCGGGACCCCCACCATGGGCGGCATCATGTTTATCCTGGGAGCGGGGATCACCGTGCTGGTCCTGGGCTGGAAGAGCATGCTGGCGGGGGATGTGACCCATCTCTACGTCTACCTTTTCGCCCTGGTCTTCGGCCTCATCGGCTTTGTGGATGACTTCCGCAAGGTGAAGCAGCACCAGAACGAGGGCCTGACGGCCAAGCAGAAGTTCGTGCTGCAGCTGCTGGCGGCGGTGGTCTTTCTCTCCCTCATGCGCTATGAGGGGCTCCTCAGCAACGACCTCTACCTGCCCTTTTTCAACGTGAGCTTTACCATCAACTGGATCGTGTATCTCCTCTTCGCGGCCTTCGTCATCGTGGGCTGCGTCAACGCCGTGAACCTGACGGACGGCATCGACGGCCTCGCCGGCAGCGTCACCGCCGTGACCTGTGTCTTCTTCCTGGCGGCGGGGCTTCTGGCGGAGCTCACCACCCTGAGCCTCTTCGCCTCGGCCCTCCTCGGCGGGCTTCTCGCCTTCGTGGCGGGGTATAACCACCATCCCGCCAAGTGCTTCATGGGGGATACCGGCAGCCTCTTCCTGGGGGGCGCGGTGGCGGCCATGGCCTTTGCCCTGGATATGCCGCTCGTGCTGATCCCCGTCGGCATCATATACATCCTGGAGACGCTCTCCGATATTATCCAGGTGGCGTACTTCAAGGCCACCCACGGCAAGCGCTTTTTCAAGATGGCCCCCCTGCACCACCACCTGGAAAAGTGCGGCTGGAGCGAGTGGAGGATCGTGGGCGTGTTCTCCGCCGTGACGGCGCTGTGCAGCGTCCTCGCCTGGCTTGGCGTCCAGGGAAGATTCTGAGCGTTCGGGCATAGATTCCTGGGAAGGGAGGGAAAGCCATGACGAGATCGGAGCATCTGCGCCGGAAGGCAGAGCAGGACCGCCGCCGGGAGGCCCAGGAAAAGCGTCTTGCCGCCCAGCGTCGGAAGGAGGAGCGGGAGAGCCGCCGTCTCCAGCGGGAGGCGGAGGGCCGGGAGCTGGCGAAAGGCCCCATCGACCTGCCGTTTCTGCTGCTTGTCTGCCTGCTGCTTGGCATCGGGCTCATCATGGTGCTCTCCGCCAGCTTCCCCTCCGCCTACTACAGCGTGAAGATCCAGGACCCCCTCCATTACTTCAAGCGCCAGGGCATGTGGGCCATCCTGGGCATTTGCGCCATGACGCTCATAGCGAAGATCGACTACCACCGTTTCAAGGCCCTGGCAAAGCCGGTTCTCTTTGTGTCCATCATCCTGCTGGCTCTGGTGCTGGTGCCCGGCGTGGGCGTTACGAGGAACCACGCTACCCGCTGGCTGGAGGTGGGCGGCCTTTCCCTGCAGCCCTCGGAGGTGGCGAAGTTCGCCGTGGCCCTGTACTTTGCGGACAGCATCTCCAAAAAGCGGGAGAAGATGCGTTCTTTCCGCTACGGCATCCTCCCCTACGGCATCATCCTGGTCCTCATCGCGGCGCTGATGATGCTGGAGCCCCACCTCTCCGGCACGGTGCTGATCCTGGGTACCGGGGCCGTGATGATGGTGGTGGGCGGCATCCCCGGCTGGCTGGTGGGCGCCGGCATCGGCGGGGCATTCGCTGCGGCGGCGGGCTATATCAAGGCCGTGGAGCTGGGCCTCATCACCTACGGCGCCTCCCGCATCCAGATGTGGAAGGATCCCTTTATCGACCGGCAGGGGGACGGCTACCAGATGGTGCAGTCCCTGCTCTCCATCGGCTCCGGCGGCCTTCTGGGAGTAGGCCTCGGCAAGAGCCGGCAGAAGTTTCTGTATCTTCCCGAGGAGCACAACGACTTCATCTTCTCCATTGTCTGCGAGGAGCTGGGCCTCATCGGAGCCACCATCATCATGCTGCTTTTCGCGGCGCTGATCCTCCGGGGCTACTGGATCGCCCTCCACGCCCGGGACCGCTTCGGTTCTCTCCTGGCGGTGGGCATGACCACCTTCGTGGGGCTGCAGGTCTTTCTGAACATCGGCGTCGTCACGGGGCTGCTGCCGGCTACCGGCATCTCCCTGCCCTTTTTCAGCTACGGCGGCACGGCCCTCTGCATCCAGCTGGTGGAGATGGGCGTGGTGCTGTCCGTCTCCCGACAGATGAAGCCCGGGAAGTCCGGATAACGACATTTGGAAAGGCGGAAAGCGCCATGAGCGGAAAATTGCAGCGCGTCATCTTCACCTGCGGCGGCACGGCGGGGCATGTGAACCCAGCGGTTGCCCTGGCCCAGCTGCTGGGGCGGCAGGAATCCGGGGCGGAGGTCCTTTTCGTGGGTTCCGACCGGGGACTGGAGAAGGATCTTGTGCCCAAGGCCGGGTATGAATTCCGGACCGTCCATATTTCCAGTTTCCACCGCTCCTTTGCGCCCAGGGAGATCCGCCACAACCTCATCTCCGTCTATAACCTGATGCGGGCCCCCGGGGAGGCCAGAGCCATCCTCCGGGAATTCCGGCCCGATGCCGTCATCGGCACCGGGGGCTATGCCTCCTTTCCCATGGTGAAGGCCGCCGCCAAGGCGGGCATCGCCACGGCGGTCCACGAGTCCAACGTGGTGCCGGGCCTTACCACCGAGATGCTGGAGCCCTTCGCCGGGCGGATCCTGGTGGGCTTTGAGGCCTGCCGGGCGCACTACCGCCATTCCGACAAGGTGGTGGTCACCGGGACCCCGGTGCGGCAGGACTTCTTCGACCTCACGAAGGCGGAAGCAAAGCGCCGGCTGGGCGTGGATGACGGCCGGCCTCTCATCGTCTCCTTCTGGGGCTCTTTGGGGGCCTCCGCCATGAACGCCCGGACGGCGGAGCTTCTGGCGCTGGAGGCCAAGAACGAGCCCTTCCATCACATCCACGGCGCGGGGAACGCGGGCTATCCCAGGCTCCTTGCAGCCCTTGCGGAGAAGGGTGTGGACCTGGATGCCCACCCGGCCCTGCAGGTCCGGGAGTATATCTACGACATGGCCCTTGTGATGCGGGCGGCGGACCTGGTGGTCTCCCGGGCCGGGGCCTCCACCATCAGCGAGCTGACGGCCCTGGGCGTCCCGGCGGTGCTGGTGCCGTCCCCCAACGTCACCAACGACCACCAGACGAAAAACGCCCGGGCGCTGGAGGAGGCGGGAGCCGCCGCCCTCCTGCCGGAGAAGGACGCGACGCCTCAGGCATTGTTCCAGGTTTGCTGCGGCATCCTGCATGACCCCGCCCGGCAGCGGGAGATGGCGGGGAACATGGCCGCCCTGGGCGTCCCGGACGCGGCGGAGCGGATATTGGACACCGTCCGGGCACTGCTGTAACGCGATCCCCGTCCCCTTCATACCCTGAGACCGTGAGGAAACATCAGTAGGGAGGGGAAGGAATGAGCCGATTTCTGCTGCAGGGAGGGAAACGCCTCTCCGGTGAGCTCACGGTGCAGGGCGCCAAGAACAGTGTCCTGCCCATTCTGGCGGCCACCATCCTGAGCCGGGGCCAGTGCCTGCTGCGCCGCTGCCCGAGGCTCCGGGACGTGGAGGTCTCACTGGAAATCCTGCGCTACATAGGAGCTGCGGTACAGTGGGAAGGGGACAGCCTCCGCATTGACGCTTCCGGCGTCTGCCGCTGTACCGTTCCGGATATCCTGATGCGGAAGATGCGCTCCTCCGCCATCTTCCTGGGGGCCATCCTGGGCCGCTGCGGCGAGGCGGAGCTCAGCTATCCCGGCGGCTGTGAGCTGGGACCCCGGCCCATCGACCTGCACCTCCGGGGCCTCAAGCAGCTGGGCGCGGAGATCCGGGAGGAGGGAGGAGCCCTCCGCTGCCGGGGCGGGCAGCTCCGGGGGACGGATATCGTGCTGGCCTTCCCCTCCGTGGGGGCCACGGAGAACCTGATGCTGGCGGCCTGCGCTGCG
>CAMBID010000012.1 GCA_945867445.1 uncultured Clostridia bacterium
CAGCGGCGCCTTCTTGATAAAAATCAAAGATTTTTATCAAGAAAGAGTATCAGTTCCGCTTCAGCCGATCTTGGAGCCAAGCCAGGATGTCTCCCTGGACCTGGTCACGGCAGAAGTCGTTGAGGATCTCGTGCCGGGCCTCGGGATAGAGCTTCACCGTCACGTCCCGGACGCCGGCTCTCCGGAAGCTTCGGGCGGCCTTTCGGACGCCCTTGCCGCAGTCGCCCACCGGGTCCATTTCGCCGGAGACGAAGAGAACGGGGGTATTGCCGTTCATTTTGGCGAGATTCCTGGGGGCCCGGATGAAATCCAGGCCGGAGAGCATCTCCCGGAAGAGACCCAGGGTGGCGTAGCCCCCGCAGAGGGGGTCGGCCAGGTACCGGTCCACGTTCTCCGGATCCAGACTCAGCCAGTCGCAGCTGGTGCGGTTGGGGGCAAAGAGCTTGTTGTAGGAGCCGAAGGCCAGGCCCTGGGCCAGCTTGCTGACCGTGTCGTCGGATCCCAGACGCCGGGTCTCCCGGGCGGCCACGAGACGGCCCCCCGCGGTCATGGCGGCGCTCTGCTGGCCCGTGCCCATGATGACGGCGGCCTGGACGGTGCCGGGATAGCGGATGAGGTAGCTCCGGGCCAGGAAGGACCCCATGGAGTGTCCCAGCAGGGCATAGGGGACGCAGGGGAACTCCTTCCCGCAATGGCAGCGGAGGGCGTAGAGGTCGTCCACCACCGTCTGCCAGCTGCCCTTGGGGCCGAAGTAGAGCCGCTGGGCCCCCTCCGCCAGGGACTGGCCGTGGCCGATATGGTCATTGGCCGCCGCGGCGAAGCCGTGCTCCGTCAGAAAGGCGGCAAAGGGCTCATAGCGCAGGGCGTACTCCGCCACGCCGTGGGAGATCTGGAGCACGGCACGAACTTCCCCTTCCGGCCGCCAGATCACGGCGTGGATGGGGGTCTTTCCGTCGCGGGAGGGGTAGGTGAACTCATTTTTAACCATGGAAAAGCCAGCCTCCTTGTGTTATACTCAGGGCAGAGCGAAAGGGGGGGGGGACGCTGCCCGTCTTTCCTCCCGCCAGTATACCACGGAGCGAGAAAAAAAGATAGGGGGACTTCCATGGATACCTACATTGCCGCCCTGGACCAGGGTACCACCAGCTCCCGGGCCATCCTTTTCAACCAGAATGGCGAGATTGCGGCCCGGGCCCAGTATCCCTTCCGCCAGATCTACCCCCAGCCCGGCTGGGTGGAGCACGACCCCATGGAGATCTGGGCCTCGGAGCGCCGGGCCCTGGCGGAGATCACCACCCACATCGACCATAAGCAGGTGGCCGCCATCGGCATCACGAACCAGCGGGAGACCACCATCCTCTGGGACCGCCGGACGGGGGAGCCCATCCACAACGCCATCGTCTGGCAGTGCCGCCGGACCGCCCCCTTCTGCGACGCCCTGAAATCCCAGGGCCTGGGGACGCTGGTGGAGGAAAAGACCGGCCTTCTCATCGACGCCTACTTCTCCGGCAGCAAGATCCGCTGGCTCCTGGACAACGTCCCCGGGGCAAGGGCCCGGGCGGAGCGGGGAGAGCTCTGCTTCGGCACGGTGGATTCCTGGCTCATCTGGCAGCTCAGCGGCGGGGCCGTCCATGTGACGGACTACTCCAACGCCTCCCGCACCATGCTCTTCAATATCCATACCCTCCGCTGGGATGAGGAGCTGTGCAAGCTCCTGGACATCCCCATGAGCATCCTGCCCCGGCCTGTCCCCAACAGCGAGATCTACGGGTCGGTCGCCCGGGACCTGCCGGAGCTGGAGGGGCTTGCCGGCATCCCCATCTGCGGCAGCATCGGCGACCAGCCGGCCGCCCTCTTCGGCCAGGGCTGCTTCCGGCCCGGGCAGGCCAAGAACACCTATGGCACCGGCTGCTTCACCCTGATGAACGTGGGCGGAGAGGCGGTCCGGTCCCGGGCGGGGCTTGTGACCAGCGTTGGATGGAACGTGGGCGGGCAGACCAGTTATGCCCTGGAGGGCAGCGTATTCAATGCCGGGAGCACCATCCAATGGCTGCGGGACGAGCTGAAGCTCATCGAATCCGCCCCGGAGTGCGACCGGCTGGCAGAGAGCGTGCCGGACAGCGGAGGCGTCGTCATCGTGCCGGCCTTCACGGGACTGGGCGCCCCCTACTGGGACATGTACGCCCGGGGCACCATTCTGGGGCTGACCCGGGGCAGCACCCGGGCCCACATCGCCCGGGCGGTGCTGGACGCCATCGCATTGCAGGTGACGGACCTGGTCCGGGCCATGAACGCCGACGCCCCCTGCCCCATCACCACCCTCCGGGTGGACGGCGGCGCCAGCGTCAGCGATATCCTGATGCAGATCCAGGCGGACCTTCTGGGCATCTCCGTGGACCGGCCCGCCCAGGTGGAGACCACCGCCTTCGGCGCGGCGGCCCTGGCGGGCCTTGCCGTGGGGCTCTGGCGGGACCAGGAGGAGCTGGAGAAGCTCAGAAGGAGCCAGCACGTCTTCACCCCCCTCCGTCCCGAGGGCGAGTGCCGGGCGGAGTACGAAAGATGGCAGCGGGCTGTGGAGCGCGCCCGAACCTGGGCGGAGGAATAATAAAGTAAGAACAGGCGGAAAACGGAATGAAAACGATGTGTAAATATCGGCAAAAACGGTTGCGTTTTTTGCCCCGCTGGGGTATACTGAATACCACAAAAAGGAACCCATGCCCAAAATATAAGGCAATTCGCCGGAAGGAGATCTGAAACATGGCATTTTTGGACGATCTGAGTAAGAAGGCAAAGGACCTGGCCGCCGCCGCCGGTGAGTTCGCCGTGGCAGCGGGCGAGAAGGCCAAGGACGCCACCGAGGTGGCCAGGATCAACGTGGCCATCGCCTCTGAGCAGCGCGACATCGACAAGAACTACCGCAACATTGGCGAGTGGTTCGTTAACGAGTACTCCGGGGAGATCCCCGAGGCCGTGAAGGACCTGGTGGAGGCTGTGGCGGCCTCCAAGGCCAAGATTGCCGAGCTGGAGGCCAGCAAGCCCGGCAAGGACGAGCCCGGCCCCGCCGGCGAGGCCGAGGCCAAGCCCGGCAAGACCTGCCCCATCTGCGGCACGGAGTCTGACAGCAAGTTCTGCCCCCAGTGCGGCGCCCCTATGGGCGAGGAGTAATACCGATTTCAAAGGAAAGGGTTTCCTTTGAAATCCCGCGTGTTTCGCGCGCTTTCGGCGTGCGGGATGCGCGCCCGTCTCATAAAAACCTGACGCGCTTTGCGCGATCAAAAGCTTTTCCGGCTTTTTATCAGGTTTTGGTATCAGTCCCGAAAAGAAAAGCGCCTGGCCTCCGGCCAGGCGCTTTCTTTCACGCAGGGAGAGAGCTACTTCGCTCGTTCTGAAGTCTCCGGCGGCTTTGCCGGTCCCTCCGGGGTGGGGAGAGCGCCCTCCCACTCCGCAGGGACATCCGGGACGGGAAGCTCCTCCGGGTATTCCGGGACGGCTTCCTCCGCCGCCAGCTCCGTCCGGGCCTTCCGGAGGAAGTCCGCATCCTCAGCCTTTACGTCCGGGACGAAACCCTGGATGGCGGCCTGGCGCTTGCCGTGGCTCTTCAGGTAGAAGTAGCCCACCACGGAGAAGACCAGGGCGCCGAGGAAGTTCACGAAGAGGTCCTTCATGGTGTCGATGATGCCGATGTCGAGATAGCCGCCCAGGCCCAGGTCCCGGCCATTGACGGCGACCTCCCGGATATCCGGAATGCTCACCACCTTGTTGGTATTTGTGGCGTCCAGGGTCACGGAGTGCAGGGCGTGGATGACGGTGTCCTTCTGCATGTCCGAGCCGAAAAAGAAGTCCATGCCGAACTCGAAGAACTCCCACAGCACGCCGATGGTCATGGAGAAGCAGAAGGCCACAAGAGAGAGGTAGAAGGGAGAGAGGTCGAAGGTGATCCGCTTGCTGTCGTTGAGGAGCTTTACCAGGGAGAAGCCCACCGCCGCGGCCAGGAATCCGTTGAGGGTATGGAGCATGGTGTCCCAGCCGGGGATGCGGACATAGAAGGCGTGGACCTCGCCCAAAATCTCCGCCGCGAAGATGAAGCAGAGCACCGTGATCTCAAGGGCCGGAGGCAGCTCGATGTGCAGCTGCACCTGGACCCAGCTGGGGGCATAGAGCAAAGCCAGGGCCAGGGCGCAGTAGAAAGCGCTCTCATAGCTGCCCAGCATGAGTTGGCGGACCAGGCTCACAATGACAAGGGCCCGGAGAACGGAGAAGACGAGAAAGGAGCTCTTATGCTCCCGCAGCTCCATCCGGATGGCCTGCTGGAAGGCCCGCTTCTCCCGCTTCCGCCGCTGCTTCCGCACCTGCTTTTCAGCGCTGCTCATATGGCACCTCCCCGGTGGGGGGACGTCGGGCGGAAGCCCTCAAAGATCCCGAGAGCGCCCTCCCGCTCGGCAGAGAGGAGCTGCTCCGGGCTCGTCAGGGTCCAGTAGACGCCCTGGATCCGGTAGCCCCGGCAGCAGAGGGCGCGGAAGGGGCTCTTCCGGTCCTGCCAGCGCCAGGCGATGAAGTCCGGCCGGGTCCAGGCATTGGAGAAGAGGGTGGAGAGCAGGAAGCTTACCAGGAACTTCGGGCGGTCCTGATCCCGGAGAAAGTTCTGGGAGAGCTGGCCGCGGATGAGCTCCGGGCGGTTTTTCCGCAGCCAGAGGACGGCGAAGGGATCAAAGCTCTCCAGGCAGTAAGCCAGGTCCGGGAAGGTATCGAGGAGGGCGCAGACCTTCTCCGCCAGCTCCGGCTCATTGCCCCGGATGGGCTTGAGCTCCACGATAAGGGGGGCGACGCCGGCGAAGAGGGGCAGAACGTCTGAGAGGAGGGGGATGCCCTCCTCCGTGCCGAGGAGACGAAGCTGGGAGAGCTCCGCATAGGTCAGCTCCTCCACTTTGCCCGCCCGGCCGCAGACACGCTGCAGGTCGCTGTCGTGGATGACGGCCAGCTGCCCGTCCGCTGTCAGGTGGACGTCCAGCTCCGCGCCGAAGCCTGCCTCCGCCGCCCGGCGGAAGGCGGCGAGGCTGTTCTCCGGGATGCCCGCGTCGTTATCGTAGAGCCCGCGGTGGGCGTAGCGCCAGTCCAGGAGCTTCTCCCAGCCAGGCTGAGAGCGGCGGCCATCCATCAGCAGCCGGCCCGCCATGGGGAGGGCCGCCGCCGTCACCGCCAGGGCGATCTTACTGTTTCTCTTCATGGGATGCACTTCCTTTGCAGGGGATTCGCTCAGTCCATTTCCTCAAAGGCGTCCAGACCCCGTTTGGCTTCCGCCTTGCTGTCGCCATGGCGGACGAAGCACATGGTGACGAAGCTCAACGCCACGAAGCAGGCGGCATAGGGGAAGAGGACGCGGTAGCTGATGTGCCGCATCAACGTGCCCGCGAGGACGGGGGTCACCACCTGGGCGGCCATGGAGGCGGTATAGTAGTAGCCGGTGAATTTACCGACGTCGCTGCCCCGGCACATCTCCACCACCATGGGCAGGGAGTTCACATTGATGGCGGCCCAGGCCAGGCCTACCAGGGCGAAGACGATGTACATGACGAAGTTGATGGAGGAGAAGGCGGTGGTCAGGAGGAAACCCGCGAGGAAGCAGGCGGCCAGCAATGCGCAGCCGGCCAGAATGGTCTTCCGGCGGCCGACTTTGGAGGCTACGACGCCGATGGGGATGTAGGAGACGATGGCGCCGACGGTGGCTACCAGGAGGCAGCGGGAGGCGCCACCCAGGCCCTCACCCATGATCTGGCTGATGTAGGTGGTGAACCAGGTGGTGACACCGTTGTAGCCGATGTACCAGAGGGCAATGGAGGCCAGCAGGAAGCGCAGGCTCCGCTTCACGGCCGCGGGCAGCACCTCGCGGCCGGAGCCGTCGTCCTCAGCCAGGTTCCACTCCGGGTGCTGCGCCTCCAGGGACTGGTTCTCTGCGGAGAGCCTGGGCTCCCGGATGGTGAGAAGCAGCACCGCCACCGCCGCCGCCATGATGGCGGAGACCACCAGGAAGAGGGGCTGGTAGTTGACGTGGACCAGGTTCTTCACCTTGTCCGTGGGGTAAAGCACGGCGGCGACGCCCAGATAGAGCACCCCGCCCACAGCGCCCATCAGGTTGATGATGGCGTTGGCCCGGGAGCGGAGGGGCTTGGGGGTCACGTCCGGCATCAGGGCCACCGCCGGGGAGCGGTAGGAGCCCATGGCCACCAGAAGTCCGCCCAGCACCACGATGAAGGCGATGAAATGCCAGCGGCCGCCGCCCGCGGCAAAGCCGTTGTCCAGCAGGGGCAGGAGGTTCATCAGGACCACCGCCACGGCGGTGCCAACCAGGATGAAGGGCGTCCGCCGGCCCAGCTTCTGATTCCGGCAGCGGTCCGAGAGGGTGCCGAAGAAGGGCAGGAGGAAGAGGGCCAGGATGTTGTCCAGCGCCATCACCGCGCCCGCCAGGGACTCGTTCATGTGGAAGGTCTCCCGCAGGATCAGGGGAATGACGTTGTCATACATCTGCCAGAAGGCGCAGATGGAGAGGAAGGCCAGTCCTACCAGGACGGTCCGTCGGTTGTTGAGCTTCATAGGAGGGGTCCCTCGCTTCCTTTGCAGTTGAGTCCCGCCGTGGGGGAAGCTCTGCCCGGAGAGCCGGGAGAGGCAGGAGAATACAATACAGGATCTATTATACTGTATTTCCATGCAAAATGCACGAACTTTTTCGCGGGGGCTGGCCTTTCCGGGGAAAGCCGCCGGAAGGGAGCGCTTTCTGCCGGAAATGACTGGAAAGGGAGACTTTTCCCAAACCTTTGTGAAAATATAGTTTTTTCTTGACCTGCCCAGAAAAATCGATTAAAATATCCTTCGATATCTGGAAAAGCTTTTTTGGATACCTCCGGCAGAGCCGGGGCGGATGCCCCGGGAAGGAAGCGGAAAGGAAATGCCCCGCCGGAGCTTGCGTTCCCAACGTCAACAACAGGAAAGGCAATCGACATGAGTCATCCTTATAAAACCAGAGAGGGCGGCGCTACCGTCACGATCTTTGTTCCCTACGACTGCAAGAACCACTGTCCGTTCTGCATCAATAAAGAGGAGTATGCCGACATGACCGGCTTCTCCCTGGAGAAGATCCTGGAGAGCATCCGTCGGATGGATGCCATCACACCTGCCTGTGACTTCGTCTTTACCGGCGGCGAGCCCTTCTCCGATATCCAGGCCCTGCAGCGGATGCTGGATGAGATCCCCACCACCCACCGGGTCTTTATCAACACCACCCTCCCGGTCTTTGAGCACCAGAGCGAGGACGATATCGTGGCTTTTACGGAGCGGAACCGGGGAAAGATCACCTGCATCAACGTCTCCCGCCATATGCAGCATTATGTGGTGGAGTCCAACGACAGCCTGCTGCGGCGGCTGGCGGTGCCCTTCCGCATCAACTGCGTGCTCTACAAGGACTACCCCGCCGAAAATCTGGTGCCCTTCCTGGAGAGATTCCTCCCCATCCCCGGGGCCAACATCCAGTTCCGCTTCGACTATACCGCCACCACGCCGGAGAACCTCTATGACCAGGCCGGCGACAAGATCCTCCGTGATCTCAAGGCCATCTCCACCTACACCGGCCTGGACGGCTGCCGGATGCGCTGCGGCTTCCACTTTGACTACAAGGGCATGGAGCTGACCTATCACAAGACCCTGCCCTACTCCACCATCGTGGAGACCGACCCGAAGGACGGTGTCACCTACGACATCCTCTATGACATCCTCATCAAGCAGAACGGTGACATCCACTCCGACTGGACCGGCGTCAAGATGGATGTGGACGCCTATGAGAAGGTGGTCTTCGAGCCCTACGACCTCCACTGGATCGAGGGCGGGCCCCGGAACTGATCCATCGTACAGAGAAGCCCTCACACTTTTTGGAAGGTGTGAGGGCTTTTCCGCAAGCGACCGATGGCCGCTTCCCGGAGGAGCACTTGTGACCACGACCGGCGGAAGCGCCGCCGGCCAAGGTCTTATCCTCGGTTCAATCAATCGGGAGTTGTAAGAGTGTGGCGATGAAAACTATGGTTAATATTACATTGGAAAAGATAATTCAAAGGAAAATCCTTTATTGTCAAAACGATAATAATCAGGAGCTTGCCAATATGAATGCAGGCTATGTGCGTGGTTTTAATCAAATGCTTGAAGATATGAATTTGACTGAAACTGAATTTATTACAAAGTATTTGAATATAGTAAAAGAATTGAAAGTTGTGTTTGATGGTGTTATTGACCAAAAGGAATCGATCGAAAATATAGATGAATTAAGTGGCTATCATAATGCGATTGTAGATATTTTAGGTTTGCTAAACGAAAAATATCTATATTATGAGAATTGGTAAATTCCAGTTTGCCGACCGGCTCCGCTCCGCGCTTGGAGGGAGTAGTCTGCTTCCCGGCGGGGGATTTTGATACTCTTTCTTGATAAAAATCTTTGATTTTTATCAAGAAGGCGCCGCTGTCAGCGTCGCCCTTTTGCGGCAGTCTGCCGCAAAAGCCGTCTCATAAGTTCTTGACGCGCCTGCGGCGCTATAAAAGCTTTTAAAGCTTTTTATCAAGAACTAGTATGAGGGGAGGGAAAGCGATGCTTTCCCTCCCCTTTTTGCGACCCGGAGGGCATGGGTGGGATAAAATGGGCGGCTTTGGCGCAGACTGAGGGGGAATTCCTTCCGGAGGTGGCGTATGGAGGAGCTTTCCCTCATCTATCAGGATAACGTGGCCCGATTCGATAAGCTCCTGGGCGTGGACCGCAGCTGCGACATGGTGGCCCGGGACTTCCGGGTGGGGGGCCGCCGGGCAAGGCTCTGGGTGGTGGACGGCTACGGCCGGGACGCCATTTTAGAGCGGATGGGGGCCTTTTGGCTGAGCATCCCGGCGGAGGGGTTGAAGCCCATCTCCAAGATGCAGGACTTCATTGACCGCTTTATCTCTTTCTCGGAGACCAACGTCTCCTTTGACGTGGAGGACATCGTGACCTCCGTCCTCCTGGGGAAGACGCTGTTCCTGCTGGAGGGGGCGGAAGGGGCCGCCCTCATCGACGCCAAGGACTACCCCTCCCGTGGGGTGGGGGAGCCGGAGGACGGCAAGGTGCTCCGGGGCTCGCACGACGGCTTCGTGGAAGCCATCGTGCCCAACATGGCGCTGCTGCGGCGGCGCATCCGGGACCCGGAGCTCACCATGGAGGGCCACAAGGTGGGGTCCCGCTCCCGGACGGATGTGGTGCTCTGCTACCTCCGGGACCAGGCGGACCCGGAGCTCCTGTCCCGGCTCCGGGACCTGCTGGCGAAAACCGACGTACAGTCCCTCTCCATGGGACAGGAGAGCCTGGCGGAGGCCATCCGGCCCAGGCAGTGGTATAATCCCTTCCCAAAGACCCGCTACACCGAGCGGCCGGACACCGCCGCCGCCACGGTGCTGGAGGGAGGCGTGGTGGTGCTGGTGGACAACTCCCCCTCGGCGATCCTGCTGCCCACGTCCCTCTTCGGCTTTACCCAGGAGGCCAACGACTTCTACTTCCCGCCCCTGGTGGGCACCTACCTGCGGCTGCTGCGGATGGGGGTCTTCCTCCTCTCCCTCTTTGTGACGCCGGTGTGGTATCTGCTTGCCAGCGTGCCGGAGCGCATTCCGGACTGGCTCACCTTCATTGCCGTGCCGGACCCCTGCAAGCTCTCCCTCTTTGCCCAGCTCGTCCTGGTGGAGTTCCTGGTGGACGTGCTGAAGCTGGCCTCCCTCAACACGCCGGATTCGCTGTCCTCGTCCTTCTCCATGCTGGGGGCGCTGATTTTGGGTGACTTTGCCGTCCAGGCGGAGTGGCTCTCACCGGAGGTACTGGTCTACATGGCCTTTGTCTCCGTATCCGGTTTCACCCAGCCCAGTTACGAGATGGACTACGCCTTCAAGCTGCTGCGGCTCATTTTACTGCTGCTTTCCGCGGCCTTCGACCTCTGGGGCTTCGCACTGGGGCTGCTGGGGATCGTGATCCTGCTTGCCACCTGCAGGCCCATCGCCGGAGGGAGCTACCTCTACCCTCTCATCCCCTTCGACGGCAAGGCCTTGCGGCGGCTCCTCCTGCGGGAGCCCATCTCCCGGGACAATACGTGAAGCATCCGCCCCTCCCCGGCAAGGCCGGGGAGGGGCGGATGCTTCCCTTGATACGACTCTCCCATTAATAAGATAGTTTAATGGGAACCGCCGCGCTTTGCGCGTCGGTGCGTTTCCTAATACTAATTCTTGATAAAAAGATTGAATCAGCAGCGCAGGGATATTGGTGCAA